>NZ_JBJMLX010000110.1:0-42119 GCF_045805085.1 Niastella sp. | reverse complement strand
ACACCTTATTATGGGATCCTGGGGACATACAAATTTCGATAATGACACCGCCCAAGATTTTGTTGCAGTCGTAGAAGAAGAGGGCATTGACCGGATAATTTCGGCTATAGAGGTAATAAAAACTATAGAAGAAGACGCTTATCTCGACTCGGACCTGTGCATAGAAGCGCTCGCCGCTATTGAGTACATAGCTACCGCAAAAGACCGTATGGCTGAAGATTTTCCCGAAGATGCGGAGGATTGGGTACAGGCACACAAGGCCCAGTTACTGACCATTCGCGGTATTGTTACCAAATGTCAGCAGGCCATCGACCGGATCAAAAATAATTCAGAACTGAAAGATCTTTGGGAAGAAACCGAAGATTTTGAGAACTGGAACAAAGTACTGGACGACCTGAATACCAGGATCAGCGCTTAAATAATTCCAATAGACAATAATTTAAACTAATACCAACTCATGAGTTACATTGCAGACATTCATGCCCGCCAGATCTTAGATAGCCGCGGCAATCCCACTGTAGAAGTAGATGTAGTTACCGATAACGGATTTGTAGGAAGAGCAGCTGTACCAAGCGGCGCTTCTACCGGTAAACACGAAGCTGTTGAATTGCGCGACGGCGACAAAAAAACCTACATGGGTAAAGGCGTTTTAGGGGCAGTTAAAAATGTAAACGAAATTATTGCAGACCAACTGATTGGTATTGAAGTAGTAAAACAAGCCTACATCGACGACCTGCTGATCAAGATCGACGGTACTGAAAATAAGGCCAAACTGGGCGCCAATGCTACCTTGGCCGTTTCTATGGCGGTTGCCAAAGCAGCTGCGGAAGAAACCAACCTGCCTTTGTACCGTTACCTGGGCGGCGTTAACGCCACTGTGTTACCAATGCCTTTGATGAACATCCTGAACGGCGGTGTACACGCAGATAATAAAATTGATTTCCAGGAATTTATGATCGTTCCCATCGGCGCTTCTTCTTTCAGCGAAGGTTTGCGTTGGGGCGTTGAGATCTTCCACCACCTGAAATCTATTCTGAAAAAGAAAGGTTATGGCACCAACGTTGGTGACGAAGGTGGTTATGCTCCTGATATCCAAAGCCCCGAAGAGGCTATTGAGACTGTATTGGCTGCTATTGAATCAGCCGGTTACAAAGCTGGCGAGCAAATTGGTATTGCTATGGACGCAGCCAGCACCGAAATGTACGACGAGGCCAGCAACACCTATAAGTTCTACAAAAGCTCAAACAAAACCATCAGCAGCGATGAAATGGTGGCTTACTGGGCTGACTGGGTTAAAAGATACCCCATCGTTTCAATCGAAGACGGTATGGCCGAAGACGATTGGAATGGCTGGAAAAAACTGACCGAAGCCATCGGCACCAAATGCCAGCTGGTAGGCGACGACCTGTTTGTAACCAATGTTAAACGCCTGCAGGAAGGTATCGACAAAGGTATTGCCAACAGCATCCTGGTTAAAGTAAACCAAATTGGTACCGTCACCGAAACCATCAATGCCGTACAACTGGCGCAAACAAATGGTTATACATCTATTATGAGCCACCGCAGCGGTGAAACGGAAGATACTACCATCGCTGACCTGGCCGTAGCCTTAAACTGCGGACAGATTAAAACCGGTTCTGCCAGCCGCAGCGACCGTTTGGCAAAATACAACCAGCTTCTTCGTATTGAAGAAGCGCTGGGCGAAAATGCCATTTATCCAAAAGGAAGAATTAAATTTGGTAAATAATACCTTAAGGCACAAGGATCAGGAAACAAGGCACAAGTCGTTTTATATTCGATGACCCCGCCTAATTTCATGAGCTTTGTGCCTTGACCTTCGGGTCATGGTTTGAATTTTGTATTTTGAAACTTGCACCTTGAAATCTTGAAACTTCTTAAGAACATACCAGCCTGGCTTAGAAATAAGTACATACTCACCACCCTGGTGTTTGCAGTATGGCTGTTGTTCTTCGACGACCGCGATATTATTACCACCCATTTTAAGTACCGCAACGAGCTGAAACAACTGGAAAAAAGCCGCGATTACTACCTGCAACAAATAGATACCACAAAAAAAGAGCTGGAAGGCCTTAAACAAAGCCCCGAAAAGCTCGAAAAATACGCCCGCGAAAAGTATCTCATGAAAAAGGACAATGAAGATTTGTTCATATCACCTGAATAAGTAGTTTCGGTCCTTCTATTGTATCATTCACCGTCTTTTTATATATTGTCGTCGAATTCTCGCATTCCTATCCAATCTCCTGCACAATAAGAGAAACCTAATATCGTTTTATAACACGGACGGACTCCGAAATTGACTCTTTCGGAATTTTATAAGGACATAAATGGTTTGCCTATGACTATTCTGTTTACACCGGAGGACCTTTTACGCTATTTGTACAAAGAAACCTCGCCGGCAATGAATGCCGCAATTGAAGCCGCATTAGAGGAAGACTGGACGCTTCGCGAAAAATTAGAGGTTTTGAAAGCTTCTGCCCGTAACCTGGACAAGATCATGGAATCTCCCAGAACTGAAGTTATTATGAACATCTTGCAATACGCCCGTGAAACGGTGACTGCAACTGCATAAAACTTCCGGCAGAAAACAAGTACCCCCCAATAATGTAACAATCATTGGGCTACATTAATCCACTCCCTTAATTTCGCAGTCATTCTAAGTGAAAGAATGACAAGAAAACAACGTTACCAGTTCGTAATCGACTATTTTTTGCATCATGCACCCGATGCGGAAACTGAGTTGCTGTATGATAATCCCTACCAGTTACTGGTGGCGGTGATTCTGTCGGCACAATGTACCGACAAGCGGGTTAACATGACTACACCGGCTATTTTTGAAAAATACCCGGACGCGTACAGTTTGTCAAAAGCTACTTTTGATGAACTGTTCCCGTTAATAAGAAGTATCTCATACCCCAATAACAAAACCAAACACCTGATTGGGATGGCCCAAAAGCTCCAGACGGAGTTTAATGGCGAGGTCCCGCTCACGGTTGATGAACTGGTTACGCTCCCCGGCGTAGGCAGAAAAACGGCTAATGTCATTACCTCGGTAGTTGACCAGCAACCTAATATGGCGGTAGACACCCACGTCTTCCGGGTAGCAGCACGCATTGGCCTCACCCTGAATGCCAAAACACCCTTTGCTGCCGAAAAGCAACTCATCCAACACATACCTAAAGAACTGGTACATATAGCCCACCACTGGCTTATTTTACATGGCCGCTACATTTGCGTTGCCCGCAATCCCAAATGCGACAAATGCGGCATTACCGAAGTTTGTAAGTACTACCAGCAGGTGGTTGCGAAGAAGAAATAAAGCCCACTTATTCAATTATTAGTCGTTACAATTTAATTGGAAGACAGTTTAATTAAATCCAAACGCCTTTTCATTTAACCGGTTGGCCGTTGAATTAAATCCAAACGGCTTTTCATTTAACCGGCAGACAGTTTAATTAAATCCAAACGCCTTTTCATTTAACCGGTTGGCCGGTTAGTTAAATCCAAATGGCTTTTCATTTAACCGGTTGGCCGTTCAATTAAATCCAAACGGCTTTTCATTTAACCGGCGGGCCGTTCAATTAAACGGCTTTCTATTTAATTGATTAATGCGCTTAGCTAAAAGAAAAGAATTGATAATCAACCTGTCTCCAACCAGTCAGCCCTTGTCAACCTGTTAACTTGTAAACCCTATCAACTTCCCCCATTGTAGACGATTTTCTACACAAGCCCTAATAGGCTACTGGTATCCAATTCTTTGCCTCCCCCCACCCATGGCACCAGATTTTGACATATAACCGGTTAGCCATCCGAATTTTTATGCTTTACAGATCCACTTGTTTATTATGCCTTTTCATTGCTATCTTAAACAGCCATTGCACACCACCAGCCAATGGCGATGATGCGTATAAAAGTCCCGATGGCTACGACCTGAACAAACCTTTCATAATAAAACTTCCGGTAGAACTGGATGAAATTTCGGGAGTGGCCTTTTATGCAAAAGATACCAGTGTATTTGCCGTGGGGGATGAGTTCGGGTGGCTGTATAAGATACCTTTAACGGGGGGTAAACCTATTCACAAATGGAAGTTCTCTGCTAATGGTGATTATGAAGACCTGGTAATGGTTGATAAGGTTTTCTACGTGCTGCAAAGCAATGGCAATATAACCGCCTTCACCTTCGATGATCAAAACCGGATCCTGACCCAGCAGGTAGATTTTCCCTCGCGCGGCAATGAATTCGAGATCCTGTACTACGATCCGCACCTGTTTAAACTCACTTTGATCTGTAAGGACTGTGAAAGCGATAAAAAGAAAGCATTAACGGCTTTCTATTTTAATCTGCTTAATAAACATTTCGACGATTCCACTTCCATCGATGTAACGGCCCTTGCCAACATGATAGGAGAAAAAAAGATCAAGTTCAAACCTTCTGCTGCAGCCATTAACCCGGTTACAGATGAATTGTACATTTTATCATCGATCAATAAGCTGTTAGTGATAGCCGATCGTCAGGGCAACCCGAAACAAGCCTATCCTATAGATGAAGGTCTTTTTAAACAGCCGGAAGGAATAACTTTTACCCCCGAGGGGAATATGATTATTTCAAACGAATCGGCTAAAAGCGGAGTAGCTAACCTCCTATTTTTTAAATATAACAAGAAAGCGAAATCATGAAGTACTTGTTTGCTCTTTTTATGGTACTAATTGGCCATGTACTTATAGCTCAAACAGATGACTCGGTAACGGCACGGATTATTTTAATTGGTGATGCCGGTGCATTGGTCAATGGCAAACATCCGGTTGCTTCAGCGGTGAAAAATGATCTGCATCCCGATAAAAAAACAACCATCGTTTACCTGGGCGATAACCTGTACCAGTTCGGCCTGCCCGATGAAGGCAACAGGAATTATGTTTTATCAAGAACGGTGCTCGATTCGCAAATGGCCGTTGCCGCCAATACCCCCGCCCATGTTTACATGATCCCCGGTAACCACGACTGGGCAAATGGCAGGCCTTATGGCTGGGAAACCTTGTTACGCCAGGAAGCCTATGTAAACCTGATGAAAGAAAAAAACGTTGAGTTCATTCCAAAAGAAGGTTGTCCCGGACCGGTAGAAGTGCCCATCAGCAAAGATGTGGTCATGATCGTTTTCGACAGCCAGTGGTTCCTGCATAAAAATGATAAACCCGGTGTTGACTGGGATTGCCCTTGTAAATCAGAGAACGAATTCATGCTGCAGCTGTCTGAACTGTTGCGCAAAAACTATAACAAGCTGGTGATTATGGCCTGCCACCATCCTTTTATGAGCAACGGCATCCATGGTGGTTATTATGGCCTGAAGCAACATATATTTCCCTTTACCGACATGAAAAAGAATTTATGGATCCCCTTGCCGGTATTAGGTTCCATTTATCCCATCAGCCGAAGCGTATTTGGCAGCCCGCAGGACATCAGTTACCCCGCTTACACCAATATGGTGAATACCATTAGGGCCGAAACAAGATTACACCCCAACATTATATATGCAACCGGTCACGACCATAGTTTACAATTATTGAAAGATACCAGCCATTATTATATTGTGAGTGGGGCAGGCTGCCATAACAGCCGGGCAGAAAAAAGCAAGAACTCCCTGTATATAAATGGCGATTCACTGGGGTTCGCCGTACTGGAGATCTCAAAAAACAAAACGGTGCGCTGCAAATTCTATACAGTAGATATTGAGTCTGAAACAGCTAAAGAATCCTTTTCAAAAAGCATCATCGACTTTTCAAAACCACCAACCCTCAAAGAAGATACCGCTAAATTACAAATACCACCCTATACCGATTATTATGAAGCTGCTGCCGGCCTGCATTATAAACAAAAAGCATCTGATTTAAAACGGCTGGTGTTAGGCAACAATTATCGTGAGGTGTGGGGCCAGCCGGTGAAATTGAAAGTATTCCGGCTTACCGAAGAACACGGTGGGTTCAAGATCAAGAGCATGGGCGGCGGCAAGCAAACCAAATCGCTTACCCTCGAAGATAAAAACGGTAAGGAATGGGCGTTACGTACCGTTGAAAAAGACCCGGAACAGGCATTACCCGAAAACCTGCGCAACACCATGGCTTCAGAAATTGTGCAGGATATGGTCTCGGCTGCCCAGCCTTACGCGCCATTACCGGTTGCTTCACTGGCCGCATCTGCGCATATACCCCATCCTACACCACAGTTCTTCCTGGTGCCCGACGACCTGGCCTTTGGCGTTTACCGTCCTATGTTTGCCAATAAGGTTTGTATGCTGGAACAAAAAGATGCCAGCTGGGATGGCACCGATACCAAGAGCACGATCACTGTTTTCAATGATATGACTGAAGACAATAATAAACGTGTTATTCAAACGGAAGTATTGAAAGCCCGGCTTCTCGATATTCTGATTGCCGATTGGGACCGCCACCTGGACCAGTTTAAATGGGGCGTTCGCGATACCGGTCGTGGCAAATTATATTACCCTATCCCAAAAGACCGTGACCAGGCTTTCTTTCATTCAGATGGTTTGTTACTCGCTTATATATCGCGGAAACGCCTTCCATTCTTAAAAGGATTGAAATACAAGATCCCTGATGTAAACCACCTCAACGCCGTGTCAAAAGATTTTGACCGCCTGTTCCTGAATGACCTTGATAGAAAAGAATGGGATTCGGTGACCACTGTTTTCACACGGCAAATGACAGATACCGCTATTCAAAAAGCGATGAAACAAATGCCGCCGGAAATATATGCCCTCAATGGCAAAAAAACCGCTGATAAACTCATCAGCCGCCGCAACGACCTGGAAAAAAAATCAATGATGTATTACGATTTCCTGGCCAAACGGGTAACCGTATTGGGCAGTAACAAAACAGAACTATTTAAAGTATACAATGAAGGAAAAAATGTGCGCGTGCAGGTGCTGGCGCATGAAGGAAAAGATTCAGGGTTTGTGATGTACGACCGCCTGTTCGACCCCTATAAAACAAAAGAGATCCGCTTATACGGCCTGCGTGGAAACGACAAGTTTGATATAACCGCCAATGTGCCCAATAAAACATTTTTAAGAGTGATCGGCGGCAAAGGCGATGATACCTTTCATATAAATGGAAATATCAAAAATTACTTGTACGACCTCAGCACAGAAAAGAATTATGTGGATAAAGGAAAATACACCCGGAACCGCTTCAGCACTAAAACCGATGTTAATAAATATGATTTTACAGAGCAATACCAGTATAATATTTTCCATTTTCCCCGAATAAATCTTGGCTACAATGCCGATGATGGATTTATGTTCGGCTTTGGCTTATGGTATCGCAAATATGCCTTCCGCAAAGAGCCCTACTCTTCCGAGCAACGGCTTTCGGTATTGTTTGCTGCTGGTCAAAAAGCCATGCAGGTAAAATACCGGGCATTGTTTGTTGATGTGCTGCCTAAAACAGATGTAGGGATCAATGCCGAAATAATGAACCCGGCGCTGGGTAATTTCTTTGGCTTTGGCAACAATACAAAGGTCAATAAAGATTCAACCATAAAATATTACCGGGCACGGTATAAAGATATTGCCGGAGACTTCTTATTCAGGTATAAAGTGGCCTCGGTGTTCAGCGTATTTGCCGGGCCATCGATTTACAGTTACTGGAATGATCAGAAAAACAACAAAAATTATATCCTGGGTAAACCCTCGCACATAGGGCTCGATTCATCCGACGTGTATTCGGTAAAAGCATATGCAGGCGCTAAAGCCGGGTTCCTGATCAATAACCTCAACAACGAACTGTTCCCTACCCGGGGTATCAACTGGCTTACAACCTTTACGCAATTGCAACCGCTTAATAAAAACAGTTCAACCCTGACCAAACTGGAATCGGATATGACCGTTTATGCCAGCATGAGCTTTCCCGCAAAATGGGTGACCGTTTTACGATTAGGCGGCGGCCATATATTCAGTAACAGCCTCGAATATTTTCAGGCCCTCACACTGGGCGCCAATAACTATTTACGCGGCTTTAGAAAGAACCGGTTTTCAGGCAACTCCCTGGCCTATGGCAGCCTGGAATTTCGTGTAAAACTGTTCGATAGCAAATCATATGTGCTGCCCGGTCAGGTAGGACTGGTAGCATTTAACGATGTTGGCCGGGTTTGGTTAAAGGGAGAAAATAGCCACCGGTGGCATTATGCTTATGGTGGCGGCTTTTATTACGTACCTTATAATATGGTGCTGGTGTCTGCAACAGTAGGTTTTTCAAAAGAAGAACACATTGTGAATTTCACCTTGGGCACCAAATTGAATTTAACATTTTAATTCTATTCGTATGTCAACTTATAATGCGCTGCTGTTGGATACAGAAAGTTATGTAAGAACCTTATTTAAACAACATAACCACGCCAACCTGGTGTTTCATAACCTGCAACATACATTAAACGTTGTAGAGCGGGCACATGAAATTGCAGCACACTATAAAATGCCCGATAAAGAACTGCTTGAATTATTTATAGCAGCCTGGTTTCACGATACCGGTCACCTCGTAAGCGACCCAAGCAATCACGAAGAAAAAAGCGTGGCCCTGATGTCGGAATTTCTGACATCGAAAACAGATGATGTGGAGATGGTCAATAAAATAGCTACCCTCATTCGCATCACCAAATTTCCGCCAACGCCCCAGTCGTTACAGGAACAGATCATTTGCGATGCAGATACCTATCATTTTGGCCTGCCTGAGTTCAAGGACACCAATAAAGCCATGAAGAAAGAACTGGTGCTGCGCAACATGAATACGATGGTTATGGATTGGGAAAAGAACAGCCTTGATCTGCTGGAGAAACACCAGTTCTATACTTCCTATTGTATTGGCCTGCTGCAAAAGGGAAAGGAAAAGAATATGCGTAAGCTTAATAAAAAAATAAACAAAGACATAGAAGGCCTTAACGTTAGTGAAACATTATTGCTGCCGGAGAAAGATAAAGACCCACTCAGCAAACAAAAGAATACGCTTGTTGGAAGAGGTATTCAAACCATGTTACGGATAACCTCGGGAAATCATTTAGAACTGAGTAGAATGGCTGATGGAAAAGCCAGTATTTTGATCAGTGTGAATGCCATCATTATTTCAGTGATCTTATCGGTGCTCATTCGCCGTATAGAAATAGAAAGGCATTTAACCATTCCTACCTTTTTATTCCTGGCATCCTCATTAGCAACCATTATCATTGCCATTATGGCCACCCGGCCCAAAGTATCAACGGGAAATTTCAGCCGGGAAGACATTCTGCATAAAAATACCAACCTGTTGTTCTTTGGGAATTTTTATAGAACACAGGTGAGTGAATACAAGTGGGCCATGAATACCATGATGCGCGATCCGGATTATTTATACAGCTCATTAATAATGGATATTCACCAGCTGGGCGTTGTACTGGCAAGAAAATACAAGCTCATCAGGCTGGCCTATACCGTATTTATGATCGGGTTGTTTCTTTCGGTAATTGCCTTTATTGTAGCCATTTTGGTGCATACACCACAGCAACCTGTAATAAATTCATCATCCGTTTCACCATACAGCTCATGAAAGCCTTTGGCCATAATATAGTTCTCAAATTAGGCGCCATCAGCAGGTACCGCATAAAACTCATGCTGATGACCGCCTTATTCTGGACTATCGTCGATATGGGCGTTTATTTGTATAAATTCTTTCGCGATCGTATTAACGAAGCAGAACATCCGTTCGACATGCATACCTCGGCTGTATTGCTGTTACGGACAGGACTGGTGTTTATTATATGCCTGGCCATGGCTTACCTGCTCATTTATCAGTTAAAACATTTGGTAAGAAATCTTCCCCTGGGGTTAAGCCTACTGATAAAAAGCATTATACTGGTAGCAGCCGCTTTTTTATTGAACTACATTTTACACTTTACCTACATCTGGTTAATAGAAAAAGAACCGCTCACTACCGAGCTGGGTCATAATTACTATAAAACATTTCAATCCTCCCTTTTCTTCAGCCAATGGGTCCGCTGGCTCATCACCTTCCTGATTACCATTCTGATTATTGAAGTAAATGAAAAATACTCACCCGGTGTTTTTTTCGATATCCTGGCCGGCCGGTACTTAACGCCCAAAAATGAAAAGCGCACCGTAATTTTCATCGACCTGGTTGATTCCACCAGCATTGCAGAACAACTGGGTCATAAAAAATACTTCCGCTTCATTCGCGATTTCATCTACTTTATATCAATAGCCTTGTTGGAAAACGACGGCCAGATATATCAGTATGTAGGTGATGAAGTGGTAGCCTCATGGACAGTAAAAAAACAAAATGCCAACAGAAAATGTCTGCGGGCATTGCAGGATTGCAAAAGGCTGTTACAACGCAACAGGAACTATTTTAAAAAACAATATGGTGTTGTGCCCGAATTCAGGGCAGGCATTCATACCGGCGAAGTAACTATTGGCGAAATAGGGGTTATTAAAAAAGACCTGGCCATGAGTGGCGATACCGAGAATACCGCAGCCCGGTTACGTTCCGCTACCAGTGAGCTGAACCAAAAAGTGATCATCTCAAAAGATTTTGTTGCTCAAACGAATTTAAAGAACTGGGAACCTGTTAGCCTGGGGCTGGTTGATCTAAAAGGAAAGGAATCAGCTATGGAATTATATGCCTTGAAGTTTTAATCCTTTATAGCGTTGCCCTTTTTCCACATCTTATCAGTAAACAGATCGATTTCACTTCGCATAATTTTTGCTTATAATATGATAAACCGATATGAAGAACCTTCAACATTTTATGGCTATTGCTGGCAGTGTATTGATCATTGCAAGCTGCCAGGACGCCAACAATAACAATGATGCGATGAATAATGCGGCGGGAGAACAATCAACTGTTGACACTGTTCCCAAAAGATCTGATACAATGCAAAACCGGATGGGTGATACTACAAACCGAATGATGAATGATAGCACCAACCGAATGGGTGATACTACATCTCCCCGGTATGTTGACCTGAGTACAGGACAGCCGGTTGATCTTTATTATGATCCCAAAGCAAGAAGAGTGTATTCTGCCATGACCAACGAGCCTGTTGATTTTTATATTGACATGAATACAGGCGACACCATCTATGGTCAGGGCAGATATGTTGTAAACAATTACATTACCAGGTCGGATGAAGGAAAGTACAGGCTGAGTGCTGATAAGATAAAAATGGATAAAAACGAGATCAAGATCAAAGAGGGCAATAAGAAATTCAAAATGGATAATAGTAATATGAAGATGAAAATGAAAGAACCAGATATGAAAATGAAGGGCGATACCAGCAACGGAAAAATGAAGACGGGCGATATGAAGAAAAAAATGGAAGGAGACAGATCAAAGACCAAGAAATATTAATTACCTGTTTACAAATAGCTTAATGCAAAAAAATCCCGCCTTGGCTGAACCGAGACGGGATTTATATTAATTGAAATAGTTTTTATTAATTCGAGCGACCCAGCATTTCCTGCAGCTTCATTACCAGTTCGGTTTTGGTAATGGGAATACCCATGATCTTGTTGTAGCCTTTCGCATCAACAAAATACTGGTCACGGATGATCTTTATGAGTTGTCCGTTATTGATCTCAGGGATCAACACCTGCTCAAAGTTTTTGAGTATGGCGCCCAGGTTTTTGGGGAAGGGACGTACATATCTTAAATGCGCATGGCTTACTGCATACCCTTGTTGTTGCAATTCAGCCACCGCACTCTTAATAGCGCCATACGTACTACCCCAACCCAGCACGAGGATCTTACCGGTTTCAGGACCGCTGTCTAAAGTTTGTTCAGGTATATAATCAGCTATCTTATCAACTTTCTCCTGTCTGATCTTCACCATCAACTGGTGATTCTCGGGATCGTAACTTACGTTACCGGTATTGTTTTGTTTTTCCAAACCCCCAATGCGGTGTTCCAAACCAGGCACACCCGGAATAGCCCAGGGACGAACCAGTTTTTCATCACGCAAATAAGGTTGGAATTTATCTTCCCCATGCCCCAGTTCTGTTTTGAATTTAACCGGTATAGGCGGCAGGTCGTCACTTTGGGGGAAACGCCAGGGTTCAGCACCATTGGCGATATATCCATCGCTCAGGAAGATCACCGGCGTCATATGTTGCACTGCAATGCGCACCGCTTCATACACCGCATCAAAACAATCACTCGGGGTGCTGGCCGATACAATCGGCATGGGGCATTCGCCATTACGGCCATAATAGGCTTGTAACAGATCGCTTTGTTCCGTTTTGGTAGGTAAACCGGTTGAAGGTCCACCCCGTTGAATATCGCAGATAAGCAGGGGGATCTCCAGCATCACAGCCAGACCCATAGCCTCGCCCTTCAATGCCATACCGGGACCGGAAGTAGTAGTAACCCCCAGGTTGCCGCCATAAGCAGCCCCGATGGCCGCAGAAATACCCGCAATTTCATCTTCTGCCTGGAAGGTTTTTATGCCAAAGCCTTTATGGCGGCTCAGTTCATGTAAAATATCTGAAGCCGGCGTAATGGGATAAGTACCCAGGAACAAAGGCAAACCGCTTTTTTGCGAAGCGGCAATAAGGCCATAGGCCACTGCCTGGTTACCCATAATGGAACGGTATTCACCGCTGTCCATGCGGGCCTTCTCTACTTTATAGCGGGTAGTAAACGTTTCAGTAGTGTCGCCGAAATTATAACCAGCCTGTAATACCTTGACGTTACTTTCAAGGATCTCGGGCTTCTTGCCAAATTTATCTTTCAGGAACTGGATCGTATTCTCCATATCCCGGTTATACATCCAGTATAGAAAACCCAGCACGAACATGTTCTTGGCACGGTCCTTCTCCTTCGTGCCCATGGTAATTTCTTTCAGCGCCTCGCGGGTCATCTTGGTCACATCCATTTTAATGACCTCATAATTGGCGAGACTGTCATCTTCCAGCGGATTTATCCCGTCGGGATAGTTGGCCAGGCGCAGGTTCTTAATATCAAAACCATCGGTATTGGCTATTATCTTTCCACCTTTTTTCAGGGATTTCAGGTTCGCCTTCAGCGCAGCGGCATTCATAGCTACTAACACATCACACTCATCGCCTGGGGTAAAGATCCGGTCGCTTGAAAACCGCAACTGGTAACCACTCACACCAGGCAGGGTTCCCTGGGGGGCACGTATTTCGGCCGGAAAGTCAGGAAAGGTGGCTAGGTCAATGCCAAGCAAAGCAGTGTTGTTAGTGAACTGAGTACCTGTTAACTGCATCCCATCTCCGGAATCACCGGCAAATTTTATCACTACATCCTGCAGGACCTGTTGTTTACGAATCATTGTAGTCGTTGTTCTAGTTAGTTTGCAAAATTACTATAAGTTAAGACAGATTGTTGACTTAATTGCTATTGGTTTAACACTATACGCACCTTCACCACTCCCGGATGCCCGTGCGGCAAGGATTTACCCCTGTTTACGATAAGCGGAAAATGATACAGCCGGTTGATTTTCTGTTATTTCTGTGACATCTGGCCTTTCACCTGCCATTGTCATTTTAGTGTTTTTCTGCATTTATCCGGCGCGGAGGAAGGTGGGTCACCCTTGATGAAGATTTGCTTTTTGGGCTGTCGCAGGGTGGCTCACCTTTGAAGGTGAGCCGCCCCTTTACTTCGCGAAAAATGGGATGTCCGTTAAGGGCGACCCACCTTACAAATCTTTTAGCAACACTTGCACCGTTACCAGCAATTGCCCGGTATGACGCATAGTATGTTCAGCGGCATGAAAAAGCAAACCCAATACGGTGGAAGGTAATTGCTGGCGGCCAACGCCCCTGAATTGCGTAAGCGTGGTTTCATCGATGGTTTTCAATGCTTCCAGTGCAGCGGTAATTTGCGTATCCAGTTTAACAAGCAGGTAGGTTACCGTATCATGATCCTCGTGTACTTCTTCTGCTTTTAAATAATCCAGTTGCGTGGGTGAAAGCGGCTGGCCCGCGGCATAAGTGAATAACCGGTCAAGCACACCCGCCATATGTTTTAAATGAAAGCCGGGCGATGCTACACCTGCCGGGCGTTCCCAAAGCAGGGCATCAGGGAAATTATCCATCTTGTTATGGATCTCCTCCTTTGCCTGTAATAAAGCATGCGCTATTGGTTGCACCAATGCAGGAAAGCCGGGTAATGGGCCACGCAGCCATACTTCGGGTTGATTGCTTTGTGCCATACGCTTACAAACAAGAATGCCCCGGAAAAGTTCGGGGCATTCTCTGCTATATGCTGTAAATGATCTTAATAAGGCTTCAGTGACTGGTAAATGGCTTCCTGTATTTTTGGCCGGATGCTCATCTTCAGGAACTTGCTTGGATCATGACTGTTCACCCGGTTGGAAAGGAAAACAAAGATCAGGTTATTCTTAGGATCAACCCAGAAACAGGTGCCGGTAAAACCGGTATGGCCAAACGTTTGTGGCGAAGCAGAAGCACAGGGATACGGTTCTGCACGCGTGGCATTGTCCTTTTCAGGTTTATCAAAACCAAGTCCGCGGCGACTGATCTCACTATGATATTGATTGAAGTAATCCACCGTTTTACGACTGAAAAAGTTATGTCCATTTAATACGCCGCCATTCAACAACATTTGCGCCAGCACGGCTACTTCATAACCATTGCTGAACAACCCGGCATGACCGGCTACGCCGCCAAACATAGCAGAACCGGGGTCATGTACATCGCCATGCAACAATTGATTGCGGAAACCTTTTTCATTTTCAGTAGGCGCAATATAATCAAGCGGAAAACGGTCGGCAGGTTTGAAGCCTGTTTCCAATAGGTTCAGTTTATCGTAAAAGGTTTTCTTTACGTATACGTCGAGTGGCATTTTAGTGATCGACTCCACGATCTTGCCCAGGAAAATATAATCGTTATCACTGTAAATGTATTTACCCTTGGGCTCCAGCGGGCTGGCCAAAATGCGTTTCATGATGGTGTCTTCCCAATCTTTACGAATGTACAGGTGGGCAGCCACGCGAATGCTGTAAATGCTATCGGGATCGGTATGGTAAATAGCAGGCAGCGGATTGTTGGAAGCATCCATGGTTTCGCGATAAAAAGGAATGAATGCTTTCAGTCCTGCCTGGTGCAATAATATATCCCACAACTTCAAAGGCGCTTTATTGGTGCCACGGGTTACCGGCAGGTAATCGCCCAGTGTTTTCTGAAGATCCAGTTTGCCGTCATCGTATAATTTCATTACCGATAAAGTAGTGGCCATGATCTTGGTTACCGAAGCCAGGTCGTAAATAGTTTCAGGATAAACCGGTTCAGTGCTGTCATAGGTTAAATATCCAAACGCTTTTTCATAAGCGATCCTGCCATCTTTTGCCACCACTACTACAGCGCCGGGTATGGCCTTTTGTTTGATGGCATCGTTCACAATGGAATCGATGGCCGTACTCATTTTAACGGAATTGAAGCCCAACTGACTTGCAGGCACGGTGGACAATAACCGGCGGATAATAATTCCGGCGCCATATTTAAATTCGGGACAAACTGTTACGGGTAGTTTACCTTTTGCCAGAAAACGGCCATGCAACAGATCATTCACTGTAGTTTGGGTAATGTCATCATCTTCATACGCCGCAATGAGCACCGGCGCATTACACATGTTTTTGATGACATAGGGATTGCCAAATACAACGGTGATGGATTGTTGCTGTTGCTGAATGCCCTGGATCAATTGCTGGGCGGCATTACTCATACCAAAGTTATTGGCGGGATAGCGGGCAAATTTGTGCACCCCGATGATCACCACATTAAAACTGTCTCTCAGCTTTTGTAACAAAGGCGCAACAGCGGTACTGTCTTTTTTATAATCGAAGTAAAATACCTCCGCATCAAATCCTTTGCGCACCTGTGCAGCAAAAGCATTGTCCTGTGTTAAACCCATGCCTACATAAGCAATGCGTGGGCCCTTGGTAAGCGGGAAGATGGCCTGATTGTCGTTGCGTAACAGGGTAATCGCATTTTCAGCAATACTGCGTCGCATAGCAGCCACCTTACTGTTGAGGTCGTTCAACAGGTTAGTAGTATCTATCGGTTTCCAGTCAGCCAATCCGTATTGATACTTGGCATACAACACCTTTCTTACGTGCTCATTGATATCGCTCCAGTGCAGTTTCCCTTTGCGGATGGCTTTACGTATTTTCTTGATGCTTCCGGGAATATCTCCGGGCAAACACAACATATCATTACCAGCGATCAACGCTTCGCGCGATGCTTCCCCATCGGGATAATATTTAGCCACGCCCTTCATCTCCAACGCATCGGTAAACGTAAGCCCGTTATAATTAAGCTCCTTGCGCAAAAGATTGGTAACGTTGTTATAGGAAATAGAAGTTGGTTTATGCTCGGTACTGTCAATAACCGGGATCGACAAATGCGCTATCATTACGCTGCCCACACCCGCTCTGAAGATCTGGTTGAAAGGATACAACTCCAGTGAATCGAGCTGAGCCTTTGTTTTATTGATCACGGGTAAGTCAAGGTGTGAATCCACAGCTACATCCCCATGACCGGGAAAGTGTTTGGCGCAACCCATCACTCCAACATCCTGCATGCCCTTCATGTATGCAATACCGTAATCGGCCACTTTGTATTTATCTTCTCCAAACGACCGGTCGTTGATAACCGGGTTATTAGGATTATTATTGATATCAACCACGGGCGCATAATTCACCTGGATGCCTATCCGTTTGCACTGCTCCCCTACAACCCGGCCGTAATCATAAATGAGGGAACGGTCCTGCACGGCGCCCATCATCATTTGTCGGGGCAGGCCCAGCACGCTGTCCATCCGCATGCCCACACCGTTCTCGGCATCGATGGTGACCAGCAATGGTGTTTTGGCAATGGCCTGCAAGTGATTAAGCACGGTGGCTTGTTTTATTGGCCCGCCCTGAAAAAGACAAAGCCCGCCAATATTGTATTTATTGATGGCTTCCTCCACCTGTTTATCATAAAACACCACGGTATGGTCGGGGCCAATGGATGACACCCTGACCACCATCAACTGGGCAATTTTCTGTTTTTTTGATAATGTTTTGAAAACGCTGTCAACCCAATGATCGGCAGCGGGGTTACCCGAACGCTGCGCCTGAACTTTGCTACCAACCAAACCGATCAAAAGAATAAAACCAATAGTTTTTAACGAGTTCCTCATGTACATGAACTGATTTTAGTAAGCCGGGAATGAACATCAAATTTACTGTTAATAAGGGGTTTGGGCCATTAAAATTCTTCTAATATTGGGTGCGTTTTTGTGCGGGTGACAAGTGCTGAAAGCTAGTAAGATTGGGTAATATTTAGTAAATTTGTGTATGTCTATTGCAGAAAAATACAGACCGCAATTTAGTTATGAAGATTATTGCCTCTGGGAGGGACGATGGGAATTAATTGATGGTATGCCATATGCCATGAGTCCATCCCCTGCAAGGGAGCATCAAATGATCAACGGCAACCTGTATTCCATCTTTGATACACATTTGAAAAAGCATTGTTCCAAATGCAGGACATATATGCCCCTGGACTGGAAGATCAATTCAAAAACAGTTGTTCAACCAGACTTAATGGTGGTATGTAAGGATTTTACTACAATACATCTTGAATTTACACCAGCACTGACAATTGAAATATTATCTACGTCAACAGCTTATAAAGACAGGCATGAAAAGTTTGAACTGTATGAGATGGAAGGCGTAAAATATTATCTTATTGTTGATCCCAAATTCAAGAAAATAGAAATATACCAACTAATTGATAAAAAATACCAGCCAGTAGCTGTTACGCCAGATTCCTTTGAATTTTCATTTGATAATGACTGCGATGGGCCCATTAATATAAATTTTACAGGCGCCTGGGATTAACGGCCACGTCTTAGGCCCAAATTATTCCCGTAAATTCGCCCCACAAAATCAGGAGAGTAGCCTTGGCGGATATCATTCATTTATTACCCGACAATATTGCCAATCAGATCGCTGCCGGTGAAGTTATTCAGCGACCAGCAAGCGCCGTAAAGGAGCTGCTGGAAAATGCTGTTGATGCCGGCGCCACTGAAGTGAAATTAATTATCCAGGATGCCGGCAAACAGCTGGTACAGGTAATTGATAACGGCAAAGGTATGAGCGAAACCGACGCCCGTATGAGTTTTGAACGCCACGCCACCTCCAAGATCCGCAACATCGACGACCTGTTTCACATTCGCACCATGGGTTTCCGGGGCGAGGCCCTGGCCTCCATTGCCGCCGTTGCCCAGGTAGAACTGAAAACCAAACGCGCCGATGACGAAACCGGCACCTTTATAGAAATTGAGAACAGCGCGGTAAAACTGCAGGAGCCGGTGGCCGCCGCCAACGGAACCAGCATTGCTATGAAGAACCTGTTCTTCAATGTGCCCGCCCGCCGCAATTTCCTCAAAAGCAATGCAGCTGAAACGCGGCACATCATCGATGAGTTTATGCGGGTGGCCCTGTCGTTCCCTAATATATTTTTCTCGCTTACCAATAATGGCACGCAAATATTTCACCTCGAAAAAGGCAGCCTTAAACAACGTATTGTTCAGGTGCTGGGCCAGCATTACAATGCCCGCCTGGTTCCCGTACAGGAAAAAACCGATTACCTGAACATTTACGGGTTTGTTGGTAAACCCGATACGGCTAAAAAAACCCGGGGCGATCAATACTTCTTTGTAAACAACCGGTTCATCCGCAGCGCTTATTTAAACCATGCGGTCATGAGCGCTTTCAAGGAAATGATCCCCGCCGATAGTTTTCCTTTATACGCCCTGTTCATTGACCTCGACCCTGCTCAGGTGGATATCAACGTGCATCCTACTAAACAGGAGATAAAGTTTGAAGATGAAAAGATCGTGTATGCATTTGTGCAGGCAGCCGTTAAACATGCGCTGGGCCAGTTCAGCATTACACCCACGCTCGAGTTCGACCTTGACCCTACCATTCAACAACTGGATGCCGTAAACAAACCCTTCACAGAAGATCAACAGCAGGCTGCCCGTTCTTCTGACCTGGCAAAAAATTTCTCGCAAAAAGGACAGGCCCATTTTATAAATCCTACCGATAAAGAGGAGTTGAAACACTGGAAGGATTTCTTCGAGAAAGATGGGACTGAGCAACCGGCAATCGGCAATCGGCAATCGGCAATAGATACCGGTCAAAAAGAGGAGAAGTTTGAGTCCCTGCTTGACCAATTAAAAAAACAGGAAGGCGGTGGCGATTATGTGCCCCCGGCCCAACACTATACACCATTTGCCAAACAACTGATTGATGACAACGCCCTGTTGTTCCAGTTGCACAGCACCTATATTGTAGCGCCTACAGCCCGTGGCTTTATGCTCATTCACCAGCAACTGGCGCACGAACGGATCTTATACGAACGCTTTGCCGCCGCTACCGTGGGCAAAAGCATTCCTGCCCAGCGCAGCCTGTTCCCCGTTACATTGCAGCTATCAGCCTCTGATGCAGCCTTGCTGCAGGAATTAGCCGGCGACCTCATTCAGCTGGGTTATTTAATTGAACCCTTTGGCGCCAATGCCTTTGTAATACAGGGCACCCCGGCCGATGTATCGGCAGGAAATGAAAAACTGGCCATTGAAAATTTGCTGGAACAATTCAAACACTTCAGCAGCGATCTTAAATTCTCCCGCCGGGAGAAACTGATCCGCTCGCTGGCCTGGCAACAGGCTATAAAGCCAGGCACATCCCTCTCACTGGATGAAATGCGTGGCCTTACCACTGACCTGTTCAAATGCGCACAGCCAAACGTAACGGCCAGCGGCAACCCCACTTATATAGAATTTAAAAAAGACTACCTGGAGCAATTATTTAAGCGTTAACAAAGATTGTCCTTTGGGATTTTTCCTTTTTTTATCTTCCCAGATGTTATACCGCAGGTAAAACTGAAGGCTTTTATTTTTATCGAATGTATATGGCGAAATGGGCGGATTTACCTGGAAGCTGACATAATTATTGAACGCCTGGCTGTATTGCAACCCCACGGTAAACCGGCTCCAGTAATAGCTCATGTCAACCAGTAACCGCACTTCACTTCCGTTCAACCGGCTCGATAGCGAGTCATTCTTAAATTGGGTAAAGTAATTCTTCACCAGGTACTCCTGTGGCGGCCCAATGGGATTGTATCGCTTTTCTATCTGCTCATATTGTGCTACCCCGCTCAACAGGTTAGAATACTGTAAACCCGTTCCCATATAAAAGTTTTTAAGCGGACTATGATAAATAGTGATCGGGATATTAAAGTAATACAATTTACGGGCAGTGATGTTAGTGATCTGCTCCATCAGGTTGGGGCCCTGTTGGTACATTACCTGGCTTTGGTAGAGCAACAGGGGATGTATAAACTGGGGCGCTTTAAACTGCAACCCCGCCTGCACGTAGGTTTTATTATTGAAATGATATTGAAAATGGGGCGATGGAATATAATCAGAAACAGTATTGACCCCTCCCCTGCTGTTATAAGCCAAAGCCTCCTGATCGCCTATTGGAAATCCCAGGGGCAGCGATAAGCCAAGGGCAAATTTTTTATCCTCATTTGTACTGAAAGGATTCGATTTTTTACGGACTGTTTTTTTACCGGCCGCTTTATCAGGAAACAGATCAGCCTGTGTATAATAAGTAAACTCCCGTTGTACCATACCCGATGGCGAGATGACGGCATCACCAGTATAATTGATTTTATACGTCACAGGCGATTCTTTTAACTCCGAACCGGTTGACGGCTGAGATGGCAGGGAGCGGCGTGGTAATAAAATGGTTGGCGTATACGTACTGTTGCCTGGCTCTACCACACCTTTTTCAGCCCGGTTTCTATCTGTCCCGGAATGGTTGTTTCCCCGGTGCCCCTTTTGGGTTTTAACGTTGTTGGTAGCAGCACCGCTGGTTATAACAGTACCTCCATCGGTTATCGTATTATTGCCGCTTTTGTTGTTAACTCCGCGATGACGATTGTTGTTGGTTATTGCATGGTTATTCCCGGTTCTTGTATTTTCATTCTTTGTATCAGCAGCGTAAATGTTTTTTCTATCAGGGAATATTTTATTGTGAGCGTTCAAATTGTTTGGGACATTGGGCACTGCCCGGTTATTATCGTTGGTTGTTACCGAACCGGGCGGTGTACTGGCATTGCTTCCACTACTTCGCGCTTTGGCGGCTTTGTTATCAGGCACCACAGACTCGCCTTTACCATTGTTATTGGTAACAGCAACATCTGACTGCTGGTCAGTAGTAACCGCAGCAGCTGAAGGAGTGCTGGTAGTGGAGGCGTATTCGGCCCCCGGCAGATTTTTATGTTTTGTAGCAGGTTGCTCAACATTCTTTTCTGTTGACGCAACGGCTGGCGCTTTTTTGTTGTTAACGGTTTTAATAGTGCCGGCAACCGTTTCATTACGTTGTTCTTTCGTAATCAGTTGTTTGCCGCCAAACCAGGTTCCCACCAGCACGGCCACTATAACAGTGCCGGCGATCCACCAGCGGTATCCACCACCAGCACCGCCTCCACCTCGTGGCAGATCTTTATCAAGCAGCGATTTCATTTGCTGCCAGTTTTGGTCAGGGTCGCCGGGTGGCGGTAGTTGCACCAGTTTCTCCGCTAAGTGTTTTTCGTATGGATGTTTTAGGTTCATCACATTTACACTTGCAAGGTTTGTAATAATTTTTGCAGTTGTTTGCGAGCCTCGCTCAGGTGCCATTTACTGGTACCTTCACTAATGCCCAATAGGTTAGCAATTTCCCGATGATTATACCCTTCTACTACATACAGATTAAACACCGTTTGGGTAGCCGGTGATAACTTCTGTACGAGTAATAAAACCTCATGGGAAGACATTCGTTGTATGGCGTCTGCATCTATGGATGGCTCATCTACTTTCTCCAGTTCAATGTGCGTATGGAATTTGCTGCGCTGCCTTACAAAGTCAATAGAACAATTAATGATAATGGTCCTAACCCAGGTATACAAAGAAGCACGGCTCATATCATACGTATGAATGTTCTTGAATACCTTCAAAAAACCATTATGCAATACTTCTATTGCATCTTCCTGATTGCGGGTATATCGCAGGCAAATAGATGCCATGGGGCCGTAGAACTTCTTATACAAGTGTTCCTGGGCCTTGCGGTTGTTATTGATACAACCATTTATCAGTTCAATATCAGTAGCATTGGTGGACAATCAAGCCTGTTGTATGGTGTTGATCTAAAAAAACCTGAATGCTCTTTGAATGCTAAAATTCACTTTAGTTTAACGGCCAATTGCCAGTTGCTGATAATAATACGGAGTAGGGTAACCTTACGGTTGGGGAGAAAAAGAGAAAATTGGAAAACTTTGTTAATACCGGTCCCGGATCCCGTTCAAAAATGTCTCAACCCGTTTGCGGATATCGCTTGCGCTGCCGGTGTGGTTATTCACCAAAACCGAGAAAATCAGCAGCTTATTCTTTTTAGTATACAAATACCCGCTCAACGCTACAACGCCCGACAGGGTACCGGTCTTGGCAAATATATAATTACTATCCTGTTTGTACAAATTACTCAAAGTGCCCTTGCCGCCGGTAGGCAGTATGCCCTGCAGCCGCTTCATCCCTATCTCCTGCTTCATTTTCTGTAACAACACAACAAAGTCATTGGGAGTAAACAAGTTATAACGACTTAGCCCACTGCCATCCACCCAACGGGGCTTTTGGGGCAGCTCGCGCAGATCGGTTTTTAGCAAGGTATCAATGATCTTCCCGTCGTTCATTTCGCCCAGTTTTGCCTGGCTCACCATCAACAGCGTTTGTTCCGCAAAAAAGTTATCGCTGCGGTACATCATGGGTTGTAATAAAGAATCCAGGGGCTGCGAATGAAGGGTATTTAAGATGGCAGGCTGTTTTCTAAACACCTCCCTGTATTCAATTTGTTTACCAATTGTATCGGGTAGCAGTTCAATGGCCGATTGAATACCATGGGTCACAAAAGGCACATCCTGTTCTTTCTTCTTTTCGGTTCCCTCGGTGATCATAAACAGGTTCTCGGCCCGGTCGCGTTGTACAAAAAAAGCCTTACGCGTAATTCCGGCAAAACGCACTTTCCAGTTTATTTCGGGAATGGAATAAATTGAAGGGGTTTGACCTTCCTGGGCTTCATTACTAACGCCTTCGGCAATTTCCTGCACCCAGTGGATCGTATTACCATACACCGGCAGCGCGCTGCGCTCGGCCATATAGCTGTCATTATAATCGTTCCACGACCAGCCGGCGCCCAACGCTTCGTCTTTCCAATTGGTGTCGGTTATGTACAGGTGCTTTTTTGTTTTTTGCAGAAACTCAATAACCGGCTGCTTTTTGTAATCGGGATGCAATAAACTGGGATCGCCCGTTCCTAACAAATACAGGGCGGTGTCATTCTCCCAATAGCGAATGCCCGGCAGGCTGTCGCCCAGGTATTTCAGGGCCGCATAACAGCTGAACAATTTGGTGTTGGAAGCCGGAACAAAATACTTTTTACCGTTATGATTATAGAGGTATTTATTGGCCGATGCATCAAAAAGACTGATCCCCACATGCGCATGCTCCACGCTGCTGTCGGGAAACAGTTGTTTATTGGCTGCTTTGTTTATTTGGCGTTGAGTAGAGCAGGACGCAAGAAGCTGCAAGCCACAAGCTACAAGCCACAGGTTTTTAAAAACAGGATTGGATATTACAGAGAAGGAACGGCTATTAATACGTGATCTGCTTGTGTTGGTCATGTTGAAAATTAATTATTTATTCCGACAAGCAACTCGTATTGGTTTTCCATTTGCTGATTTTCACATTTTCTCATTTTCACATTTCCCTCTCCTGCGCCCTGAACCATCGTTCAGGTATTTCATTGCTGCTGGCCAGCAGGTAATCTTTGTACGAGCAGGCAATGTATTTTTTATCGGGCATTTGCATCCACCAGCGACCGGTTTTCTTGCTTTGTAAAAAAACCGTTTCTATTTCAGCAAAAGCCATGTGAAACTCGTTGAACGAATCCTTTTCTTCCATTTTGGCTTCGCGCTGGCCCCGGTAATAGCCATCAACCAGGTACCACAACATATGGCTGACCTGTTTGGCCGTCAATTGATTTTTATCCAGGTGGGGCGCATAACCATAAATACCAATGGTGTTTACATTGGCGCTTAACCCGGCATATTGCATCAGCACACAGGCTTCTTCGCCGGTTAACCCGTTGGGCGTAATATGATTGGCCGGGGCATAGGCGTTGGCAATGGCCGCAATATCAAAACTAAACAGTTGCGAACCACGGATCACCGGTTCCATTTCTTCAATATTATCCTTTACATGACCTACCCTGAAGCAATCAAAACGCAGCTTATCCATTGTTTCCAGCATATGCGGGTGCACATAATAACTTTGGAAACCGATATGATTATAATGCTTTATAAAATTGGGTTCGCCGGTGAGCATTTCCATTAAAAAATTCTGCGACCGGTTGCGCGATTCCATGCTCAGATCAATCAGCGAATCTACACAGGTAGCCTCTATGATCTGCTTCTTGCTGGTGTAGGAATGGTATTGCGCCAGGGTAAGATCGTGAGACCCGCCCAGGATCACCACCGTTTTGCCGGCGCTGGTTAATTCTGCCAGCACGGTTTTCAGGGCGGCATAGGTATCCTGCAACCCCGAACCCAGCATGATATTACCAATATCAACCAGGTTTACATCGGAATGCCAATGGTATAATGCATAAAACTGGCGGCGGATGGCGTCGGGTCCCGATACCCCGGGTTGTAAATGATTACCCCTTACCTCGTTGCAACCAAGCAGTACGATGTCGGCCGACCGCAGATCAGGGATCTCCTCATCTTCATACACCAGTATTTTTTTCCCTATCTGCCCGTCTTTGTAACCTTCATCTTCCGATAACATGTACCGGTTAACAGGTTGAAGAAAGTCGCCAATATTTAATGTATCCGACATAGGACGCAAGATAAGGAACAGGTTGATAAGTTAACTGGTTGACAAGGATTTCTGCGAAACTGCCTTGTCAACTTATCAACCTTTCAACTTTTCAACTTATGCCTATATTTGCGCCATGGATGAATTGTTACAACAAATAGCAGCATACAAGCAGGAAATTGAGAGCATCCCCACCAATGGCGCCGATTCCCTGGAGGCTTACCGTATTAAATTCCTGGGTACTAAGGGTATTGTAAAGAACCTTTTTACCGAAATGAGGAATGTGCCGGCCGATAAAAAGAAAGAATTCGGGTTGATCCTGAACGATTTCAAACAACTGGCCGAAGCCAAATACGAAACCTGGAAACAGCAACTGGAAGGCTCCGGCGATTCCCATGCAGCTGCCATCGATGTAACCCTTCCCGGCGATCCCCTGCCATTGGGCACCCGCCACCCCATTAACCTGTTCCTGAACCACGTGATCAGCATCTTCAACCGCCTCGGTTTTTCGGTAGCCGAAGGCCCTGAAATTGAAGACGACTGGCACAACTTCACCGCATTGAACCTGCCCGAGCACCATCCGGCCCGCGATATGCAGGATACTTTCTATATTCAGCAAAATCCCGACTGGCTGCTGCGTACTCATACCAGCAATACGCAGATCAGGGCTATGGAAAAAGGGCAGTTACCGATCCGCATTGTATGCCCCGGTCGTGTATACCGCAACGAAACCATCAGCGCCCGCAGCCATTGTTTCTTTCACCAGATCGAAGGATTATACATAGATGAAAATGTTTCCTTTGCCGACCTGAAACAAACTCTGTACTTCTTTGTACAGGAGATGTATGGCAAAGATGTAAAAGTGCGGTTCCGCCCCTCTTATTTCCCATTCACCGAACCCAGCGCCGAAATGGATATCACCTGTCTGTTGTGCGGCGGCGAAGGTTGCCCCGTGTGCAAACGTACCGGCTGGCTGGAGATCTTAGGTTGCGGTATGGTGCACCCGAAAGTGCTGGAGAACTGTAAGATCGACCCTGAAAAATACACCGGCTTTGCATTCGGGATGGGTATTGAACGCCCGGCCCTGCTCAAATACGGAATCAACGATATTCGTTTGTTCAGTGAAAACGACGTGCGGTTCCTGCGACAGTTTACCAGCGCTACTTAACCCAATAGGCAATAGACAACAGGCAATAAGCAATATTTAATTTTCAGCTTGCCCATTGTCAATTGCCCATTGCCAATTGACTACTATGGTTCAAACAATTTGCGTTTGCGGTGCAGGCACAATGGTCAGCGGAATTGCCCAGGCGGCCGCCCAGCATAATTTTCATGTAATACTGTATGATGTAAACGAAGGCATGCTCGACAAAGCCCGCTCGGCAATGGAAAGCAATCTGCATACCCTCGTGCAAAAAAACAAGCTCACTGCCGAAGCAAGCGCCGGCATCATGAGCCGCATAAAATTTGCTTCCGACACCAACGACTGCCTGGCCGACCTGGTTATTGAAGCCATTGTTGAAAAGCCGGAAATAAAAGTGAGTTTGTTCAACCAGCTGTCAGAAGTAAACCACAGCGATGTGGTTTTTGCTACCAATACATCTTCATTATCGGTTACAGATATTGCGAAAAAAGTGGTGAACCCCCAACGGGTAGCCGGCATGCATTTTTTTAACCCGGCCACCATCATGAAACTGGTTGAAGTAGTGGCCACGCCCTTCAGCAACCAGCAAACCATTGACATTATAACCCAAACAGCCCGGCAAATGAATAAAACCCCCGTGCTGTGCCAGGATGCCCCGGGTTTTATTGTAAACCATGTTGCCCGCCCTTACTATCTGGAAGCGCTGAAACTGGTTGAACAGGGAGTAACCGATTTTCATACCATCGATACCTTACTCGAAGCTTCGGGTTTTAAAATGGGTCCCTTCCGCCTCATGGACCTCATCGGCAACGATATCAATTATGCCGTCAGCTGCCAGGTGTACGATGCCCTGGGCAAACCCGACAGGCTGCAACCTTCCCCCATTCAAAAAGAAAAAGTTCAAAAAGGAGAACTGGGCCGTAAAAGCGGTATAGGATATTACGAATACTAGCTAATTATCGCCCTTCTTCATTGCAGAAAGGTTATCTTCGTGCCCTGTTAATTATTGCACTTGTTAACCAAAATACTCGTTACAGGCGGTACCGGATTTATTGGCGCCTACATTATTAAAGAACTGGTAGAAAAAGGGTATGCTGTACGGGCCATCCGCCATAGCAAGGCTACTCCTTTTTTTATGCCGGCGCACATCAACGACAAAGTTGAATGGGTGCCCGGTGATGTGCTCGATGTGGTGTCACTCGATGAGGCCATGGAGGGAACTGACGCCGTTATTCATGCCGCCGCCAAAGTATCGTTTCACGACTCCGACAGAAGAACGCTTAACAAGATCAATATTGACGGAACGGCTAACGTGGTGAACCTGGCGTTGGAAAAAGACATCAAACGCTTTGTGCACCTCAGCTCCGTAGCCGCCATCGGTCGCACCCTAAGCGGTGAAACCGTCAATGAAGAAAAAAAATGGCTGCCCGGTAAATGGCACACCACCTACGCCATCAGCAAATACCACGCTGAAGTGGAAGTATGGCGCGGCGCAGCCGAAGGACTGAACATGGTGATCGTAAACCCCAGCACGGTGCTGGGTTATGGCGACTGGAACTCTTCCAGCTGCGCCCTGTTCAAAAGCGTATACAGGGAATTTCCCTGGTTTACAAAGGGAATAAATGGATTTGTGGCGGTAACAGATGTAGCGCGGGCGGCCGTACTACTTATGGAAAGCGAATTAAGCAGCGAGCGGTTTATCGTTAACGGTGATAACTGGTCCTTTCAACAATTATTCAATACCATCGCCGACGGCCTGGGTAAAAAACACCCGCACAAAGAAGCAACGCCTTTTTTGGGCAACCTGGCCTGGCGCATGGAAAAGTTGAAAGCCATGATGTCGGGCAAAAAACCGCTGCTTACCCGTGAAAGCGCCCGCATTGCGCAAAGCGTTACCTACTTCGACAACAGTAAATTATTAAGATCCCTCCCCGGATTTTCATTTACGCCCCTGGAAAAAGCTATAAAAAAAGATTGTGAACAATACCTGGCCCATTTGCAATCGCTATAACCGGCCAAAACCGGTTATACATGCCCGCCCCTGCTAATATGTTAAAGAAATTTAACCTGGGACCGTTTGCAGAAGCCGGTTATCTCAATACTTTCACAGCCAGCCAAACGTTTTAATAATCACAGGCTGGTTGTATATTGGAAAATATTCATATCCATCTTTTGAAAAATACCATTGAAGATGAAACATTTAATGATCCTGCTGTTATCCATTACCTGTTATTCCGCTACCCTGGCACAGGAAAAAACATTTGTTGTTTTTGGAAAGGTAGTAGATGCAGAAACAAAGCAACCAATGGTCGGCGCCTCGGCCTATTGCCAAAGTACTACACAGGGAACTATTACCAATAACCAGGGATTATTTTTTATGCGCCTGCCTAATGGCGGTTACGACATGGTAGTAACCTATACCGGTTACGAAAAAAAGATCATGCGCATCAGCGCCAGCCAACCGGCCACCGACACCTTACAGATAGAACTGGCAAAAGAAAATAAATCATTATCAGAAGTGGCAGTAGTTGCCAGTACCGAAGACCCGGATGGCTTAAACAAATACGGTAAATTCTTTAACCAGAACTTTATCGGCAATTCGGGTAATTCAAACCAGTGCGCCATTGAAAATCCCCAGGCATTACACTTTTACTTTTCTAAAAAAAGGAACCGCCTGAAAATAATGGCCAAAGAAGACGTTATCGTCGTTAACTATGCCCTTGGATATAAGATCAGGTACCAGCTCGATTCCTTCAGCTACGATTATAACACCAATATCTCCTCCTACTCCGGTTCACCCCTGTTTCAGGAAATGGATAGTACGGAAGAAGTAAAAGCGCAATGGAAAAAGAACCGCGCACGAACTTATTTGGGTTCACGGATGCATTTTATGCGTTCTTTTTACGATAGCACCTTAAAACAGGACGGTTTTATTCTTGAAAAACTGAACGACGACCCCGAGACCGTAAAAGGCACCTTCATCACCAACCCTTATAACGAACAGGATTACCTGGTAGACAGCGGCGATGTGGAAGTAAGCTGGAACGGCCGTTACCGCATCAGTTACGACAAGGTATACCCCGATAAACAATTCCTCGAAGAATATAAATTACCGCCAACCACCCGCTTCCAGATCACGGTGCTGGACGTATCCAACGGATTTGTGATAGAAAAGAACGGCTACTTTTACGAGCAGAACGACGTAATTAATTCAGGCTACTGGGCCTGGAAAAAACTATCCGAACTGTTGCCTTACGATTATATATATCAATAAATACCTGTCAGGCGTACGCGTATTAATAAAATCTTTGCATTTTAAAATACCCGCCTAAAACCTTTTTTTATACCTTCAGTCGGAATTTCAAAACCGTAGGCGCGACCGGTGATGAAAGCAAACTGTTAGTCTATGACGACACCTGTTGTCATAGCGGTTGAACTTTCTATGATCACTAAACGCACCATTCAAACGCTTCTGCTTTTTACCGGTTTAGTAACTGCATGTACTTCCTATGCCCAGGAGTATAATTATATTCATTATGATGTAAAGGACGGATTAGCCGGTTCTACCATCTACGACCTCTGCCAGGATAAAGACGGGTTTATCTGGTTTGCAACAGAAGCCGGTATCAGCCGTTTCGATGGCACCCATTTCAAAAACTTCACTACCAGCGACGGGCTGCCAGAAACAGAGATCCTAAAACTTTTTGCCGACTCAAAAGGCAGAATATGGATGGCCCCTTTCAAAAACACTGTCTGTTACTATTACAACGGAAAAATTCACAACCAGGAAAATGATCCTGTGCTGAAAAAGATCAACCTCTCCGCTGTGATAGGCTTTTTTCGAGAAAGCAGCGATCAGGATGTTGGGTTTTATGCATATAATTCCTTCACCGTTGTGAGCGCCAACAATACCATTACCCAATACAAAAGCAATGAAAGCAGCGGTGCGCTGCTGCGGCCTAACCCGCATGGCAAAGGATTTCAATTAAACATCGACGACTCGTGCTATGTGGTGGCCAATGGGAAAATGATCCCCGTTCCCTGTGCAAATGTTGGATCCATGAACATCGATCCAAAACTTAATAAGGTAAAAGCCGGCTTAAAAATTACGGCCGAAGACTATGATCCCGGTTATAACCATGTATTGTTTACCAATACCTGGTACGGCAGCTACATGGTTGACACGGTAACTTTCGACCATTACGAAGAACCGTTCCTTAAGGGAAAGCAGATCAGCCATGCGCTGGTTGACAGTGAAAAGAACATCTGGTTTGCCACCCTGGGCGAAGGCGTATACAAACTGGCGTCGCGGGAATTTAAAACCCATTTTTTCTGTGAGAACAAGTCGCAGGAGATCTTTTCGCTGGCTAAGATAAACGGCAAAATATACGCAGGTACTGCATTCGGAAAAATATACCTGTTGCATGGAAAGGTCATTGACACCATCAATGCCAATAAAGAGTTTAATACCTCCTTATACTATGGCAGCACTAACCGCGTAACCTGTCTGCAACAATTAAAAGATGGTTCCCTGCTGATGGGTTCCGATGGGCTGTTGGTTAAAAAAACCAGCAAGGGTACTGTATTCAACACCCGCATTTATGCCATAAAATCAATTGAAGAATTAGCCAATGGGATGGTATTGGTGGGTACAGCCAAAAGGGCCCTGTTGCTACATCCCAACGATCTGTCTATACAAGATACCATTTTTCCCAGCCGTACTACCTGTGTGTGTTTCTATAACAACAATTACTACATCGGAACGGTAAACGGATTGTATGTTGCGAACCTTAATAATCAGGTGCGCTATTTGGGCGATTCCGTTCCTTCGTTACGGCAACGCATCAGTTATTTTTGTAAATCGCCCGATGGCCTGTTGTACATTGCTACGTATGGCGCCGGTATCATATGTATGAAAAACGACCAGGTGGTGAACCAGATTACCACCCAGGAAGGTATTTCAAGTAATATCTGCAGAACCCTGTTTATAAATAATGATTTCCTGTGGGCAGGTACCGACAAAGGGCTGAATAAGATCAACATCAGTCAAACGCCTTATCCGGTTACAACCTATAGCACTTCCGATGGTTTGCCCACAAATATTATTAATGCAGTATACGTTGATAGCAATATCATTTATGCCGGTTCCCCCGCCGGTGTTACCTGGTTCAATGAAACCAAAACAGGCCATTACTCAAAATGCAATTTGCGTATCCTCGATATTTCGGTAGGAAATAAATCCCAGCCCCTGAAAGATAATTACCGGTTGGGTTACCAGGAAAACAGCTTGAAAATTTCTTATGCAGGCATCTCCTTTAAATCGGGTGGCAATATCTGGTACCGGTACCGGTTAAAAGGCCTCACCGATACCTGGGATTCAACCCTGCAAAACGTGTTGGAATATCCATCCCTGCCACCTGGCAATTACGAGTTTGAACTGATTGCCATAAACAAAAAAGGCATTGTGAGTGATCCGGTAAAGATTGCCTTTATTGTAGATGCGCCCTTCTGGCAAACTTTGCCCTTCCAGATCCTGTTCATTGCCGTGGTTATTTTAATCACCTGGCTGCTGGTGGCGTGGCGGTTTAGTATACTGCGTAGAAAAGAACAGGAAAAAACATCCGTACAGCAAAAACTGAACGAACTGGAACAAATGGCCCTGCGGGCGCAAATGAACCCGCATTTTATTTTTAACTGCCTCAATAGTATACAAAATTTTATAATAACAAACGACCTGGAGTCAACCAACCAGTACCTGACTGAATTTGCCCAGCTCATCAGGCAAACGCTCGACAATTCGGAAAAAAGCACCATTTCAATTACCAACGAAATAAAATACCTAAAGCGATACCTTGAAATGGAGATGATGCGTTTTGGCCATTCCTTCAAGTATACTGTAGGGGTTGATGCTGCACTCGACCCCGATATGGAACATATACCAACTATGATACTGCAACCTTATATCGAGAACAGCATCAGGCATGGTATCAGGTATAAAGAAAGCGGCGTTGGTACTATTGATATAAAGTTTCAAAAAATCAGCGAAGGGTTCCTGTGCATTATCCAGGACAATGGCATCGGAAGAAAAAAAGCCAGTGAATACAAATCAAAAATGCATGTTGAATACCAGTCGAAAGGCATGTCATTGACCGCCGAAAGAATAAATATTTTAAATCGCCAATTATCTGAACCCATTACGATAGAAATAAATGACCTCACGGATGCACATAATCAAGCCACAGGCACCCGGATCACGTTGCGTTTTCCCTATACGATTACATTTAAACCTGTGAAAAATGATACGAACCATTATAATAGACGACGAACCCAATAACATTGAAGCGCTCAAACAGCTGTTGATCAAATACTGTCCGCTTGCAGAACTGATCGGAGTGGCCGAGAACATCCGTACCGGCCAGGCCCTTATTTTACAAACCAAACCCGACCTGGTTTTTCTTGATATTGAAATGCCATTTGGCAATGCCTTTGAACTGCTCAACAACCTGTCGCCGGTTAACTTTGAGATCATCTTTGTAACGGCCTTCGATAACTATGCCATCAATGCCATAAAATATTCTGCGCTGGATTATTTGTTAAAGCCGGTGAATATAAAAGATCTGCAGGCAGCCGTTTACAAAGCAGCCGATCGTATTAAAACAAAAAATATTACCAGCAAAATAGATACCTTGATGTATAACCTGTCGGTAAACAAACCTGTTTTGCAAAAAGTAGCCCTTCCTACCCTCGATGGATTGGTTTTTGTAAATATCAATGAACTGGTTTGGCTGGAAGCAAGAGGCAGTTATACGTTTGTGTATATGCAGGACCAGCAAAAAATAATGGTTTCGCGCACGTTAAAGGAGTTTGAGGACATTCTTCCCTTTGAAAACTTTAGCCGTGTGCATCAATCGTACATTATCAATCACTTTTTTATAAAAAAATATAACAGAGGCCGGGGGGGAACCATTGAAATGGAAGACGGTACTACTATTGAAGTGTCTATGCGCAAGAAGGATGAGTTTCTGTCGAAGTTTAAATAAACAGTGAGGCTGCAGAAGCAGGAGAAAAATGAGTTGAAAAGTTAACAGGTTGACGTGTTGACAAGGTATAATGCTAATAATTGACTTGTTAACCTGTCAACTTTTCAACCTGTCAACTCTTACTTCCTACTTCTTACTTCAGCCACTTAAAAAACGAAAATATTCACCTGAATTACTTAGCTCCTTTTATCTTTTCCCAGATCTCCGGGATCCGTTTCACCCAAACCAGTTCCCGTTTTTTAATACTGGCATCTTCAGCCGGTGAACCAAAATAAACTTTACCACCTTCCAGGGTGCCGCCTACACCGCTTTGCGCCAGTACAACCGCGTTATCACCTATAGATAAGGTTTTAGACACGCCTACCTGACCCCAAAGAATAACACCATTACCAAGCGTTGTAGCGCCCGCTATACCAACCTGTGCAGCCAGCAAACAGTTTACACCTAAAACCGTATCGTGACCAATGTGAACCATATTATCGAGTTTGCTGCCCCGGCCAATACGGGTATCGTGCGATACCCCCCGATCGATGGTGCAACCGGCACCGATCTCCACATCACTTTCAATAACTACCCTTCCACAACTTTCCATTTTCTTGTACCACACCGCCCGGTCCTTCCTGGTATTGTAATAAAAAGCATCCGATCCTATAACTGTGCCGGCCTGAATGATAACATTATCGCCAATAACGCAGTGATCCATTATGGTAACGTTGGGACCAATAAAACAATCCTTTCCAATACTTACTTCATGGCCAATATAAACGTTAGGCGCTATATATGAACCTTCTCCGATGGTTGCCGAATCGCTGACAGGCTTAACAGCGGGTTTAAAGGGTCGAAAGTGACGTACTATGGTTTGATAAGCTTCGAATGGATTATCAACGATCAGCAATGCTTTCCCTTCAGGACACTCGGTTTTTTGATTTATGATAATAAAAGTGGCTTCTGAATGCAAACACTTGTTGTAATATTTGGGATGATCAACGAAAACCAGGTCGCCTGGTTCTACCTTATGGATCTCATTGATACCAGTAGCCATTCCTTCTGTATTGCCAGCAAGCTCAGCACCAATCAAATTGGCTATCCATTTAACCGAAACAGGAGCAGGAAATTTCATAACCGATTAATTTTCGCAAAAGTAACGCACGATCAGCACACCGATGGGGTATTTCCTTTCAGTTTCATGTTTTATGATATATTATGACCGCCTTTTAACCTTTTCAATGATCTTTTTGCCAAAAAGTAAATTACAGTTACCAGCTCGATCAATGGATTTTTTTACTGTGATGCATGTATAATCTGATGGTGAAGTAAACATGCAATAAACAACACGTGTTGTTATCACTCAACATACCACATAACATACAACCCGCTGCCAGCGCCTGTTTCAGCTGATGTAAAAAATCAAAACAAGGAAGCGTATAGCATCCTGTTGATATAAAAACATGTTCAACATTGCACATAACGATGAAATAAGCCTTCGCTTTTCCCCATTACATAAAAAAAATGTGAATAAAATTTATTAGAATATTTTTTCAGATAGAAAAAATTATTTTTAATATTGTGGAGGGAAATTTATTTCCCGGTACTTACTAACCCATCCATATAATAAATCTCCCGGTTCACCGGGAGATTTTCATTTGTATGCATCGCTATTTTATTATCTATAAGCCATTCCAGGTATTATCACAATTCACTTCTGAAGAAGGAAAACATACATTGAAAACATTTTTCAATGTGCCTGCAGATGTATATCCGGTAGGCCGGTTAGATTATGACAGTGAAGGAATATTGATACTTACCAATGATACTTCGTTAAATCATCGCCTGTTGAATCCTTCCTTTGCACACGAACGGGAATATTGGGTGCAGGTTGATGGTGATATACATGATAAAGCAATACAGCAATTACAAACCGGCGTTACAATAACCATTAACGGGTCAAAATACCGCACCCGGCCCTGTAAGGCAACGCGTTTTACCAACACACCGCCGGTGCCCGAACGCAATCCACCCATTCGTTATCGAAAAGAGATCCCTACCAGTTGGATTAAACTGGTATTAACAGAAGGAAAGAACCGCCAGGTTCGAAAAATGACAGCCCAAACCGGCTTTCCTACCCTTCGGTTGATCCGTTATCGTATTGAAGGCATCACATTGGAAGGTTTATTACCCGGTGAAATGCGTGAAATGAATAAAAATGACATCTATACCCGATTGTTCGGGTAAGGCACCGATAATTATATTCCGGGACGCCCCGGGTTTTATCGGCCTGCCTGAATTTCAAGGCTTGCGCCTTGCTTTACACGCCGGAGCTTTAGCGTAGACGTGTGCCTTTATTTCATTACCTTGCTAAAAAAAGGTACGTTATGTTGAAATCAATGACCGGCTTTGGAAGAAGTGAACAAACCGTGGGAGATAAAACCTTCCTGGTTGATATTAAATCACTGAATGGAAAACAATTTGAACTATCCTTAAAGATCCCGGCTTTCCTGAAGCCTTTTGAGTTTGATATCCGATCGTTGTTATCTAAAAAACTCGGAAGAGGTACCATCGATTGTACCATCAGCCTTAAGGAAAGCGGCGCCGCCAAACCCGTAAGCATAAATACCGACCTGGCTAAAGCCTATTATCAACCCATTGCTGAATTATCGAAGGCATTGAACCTCGATCCCTCTCATATCTTAAGCACTCTTATTAAATTACCTGAAGTTATCACGCCTACCGGTGATACCCTAACCGACGATGAATGGGCGCAATTTGAAAGGGTAATTGAAGCCGCTATGGCCAATCTTACCACCCATCGCCTTCAGGAAGGTAAAATAATGGAAGCCGACCTGCTGTTGCGTATAAACAATATTCAAAAGCAACAGGACATCATTGCTACCCTGGAGCCTTTACGTAAAACAAAGATCAAAGAAGGCTTAACCAAAGTGCTGGAAGACAATGTGGGGAAAGAAAACTACGATCCCAACCGCCTGGAACAGGAGTTGATCTACTACATTGAAAAAATTGACCTCAGTGAAGAGCAGGTACGCCTGCAAACCCATTGCGAATATTTTAAAACCATTCTAAGCGAACCTGAAGAAGGAAAAGGCAAAAAGTTATCATTTGTGTTGCAGGAAATAGGCCGTGAAATAAATACCACCGGCGCCAAAGCCTACGATTCCACTATTCAGAAATGTGTGGTGCTAATGAAAGACGAACTGGAAAAAGCAAAAGAACAGGTATTGAACGTACTATAACCAGGTGCCGGTTCCCGGCTACCGGTTAACCGGGAACCGGCGACCTGAACAACAAACCATATTTTGTTTCGTTCCTATCTTTGTAAAAATATTTCGCTTGAAAAAGAGGTTCCTTACTTATAGTTCGTACGTCCTGGTTCTTACATCCTTCTTCCTGCTTTCCGCCTGTGGTAAGGTAGATGTGTTTGAAAAAAACGCCACCATCCCCCAACAGTCCTGGAGCAGCAACTACAAGCCGGAAATAACCTTCACTATACAACCCGAGGATACCATCAACCGGTATAATATTTATATCGTTATCCGGCATACAGATGCTTACCGCTATAAAAACATCTGGCTCAATATACAAACCGAATCACCCGGCGGCGTTACCAATAACCAGCCCCTGAACCTGCAACTGGCTACCGATAACAAAGGTTGGCTGGGCAGTGGTATGGACGATATTTTTGAACACCGTATCCAGATTACCCCGCCGCAAAATCCTGAACGGCTAAGCGCAGGTACTTATCGCTTTAAACTGGAAAACATTATGCGGGAAGACCCCCTGAAGAACGTAATGAATGTTGGTATCCGGCTCGAAAAAGCTCAATAGGTATTCATCAATTGGCCCCATGGACGTATTTACAAAAAAGCGATTGGCTATTGCCAGTATTGTATACTGGTTATTGCTGTGTTACATAGTAGTAGCGCTGGTATGGTGGTTTATTGCCCTGCAACGGCAAAATCATCAAATGATCAGCTATAAGATGAGTGAACTGAAAATGGATGATCCCTCCTTTCAGGCCAAATACCAGTTAATGGTTCAGGAAAAACAAATCAAAGAGATCCGTAACATTGGCGAAGGGTCTATTTTCCTGGTGGTGATCCTGATCGCTTCCATCTTTGTTTATCAGGCCGTGCGCCGCCAGATCCGTTTACAAAACCAGCAGGAAAACTTTATGATGGCCATAACGCATGAGTTAAAAACACCCATCGCTATTGCCAAACTGAACCTGGAAACCCTGCTGAAATATTCCCTGCCCGAAGAAAAGAAACAAAAAATGCTGCAGGCCACCCTGCAGGAAACCAACCGGCTGAATACCCTGGCCAGCAACATCCTGGTTTCGTCGCAACTCGAAGGCGGCCGCTACCGCATCACAAAAGAAGAACTGGACTTGTCAGACCTGGTAAAAACAGCCTATAACGACTTTCACCACCGCTTTGCCGACAGGCAATTTCACAGCGAAATAGAACCGGAAATAGATATCGACGGTGATCCCTTACTGTTACAGATCCTGGTAAACAACCTGATTGAAAATGCCATCAAATATTCCCCCAAAGAAGGCATTATCACCTGTAAACTCACTCAAAAGAACAGGACCATCCTGTTCCAGGTACTCGATGAGGGCGCCGGAATACCCGACGATGAAAAGAAACGGGTGTTTGAAAAGTTTTACCGCATAGGCAACGAAACCACCCGTACCACCAAAGGCACCGGTTTGGGACTCTACCTTTGTAAAAAGATTGTAGAAGATCATCATGGACACATTAAGGTGGCTGATAATTTACCAAGAGGCAGTAATTTTATGGTAAGTTTTACTGTAAAACACGCCCATGAGTAATAAACCATCCATATTATTGGTTGAAGACGAAGAAAATCTGCACGAAGCATTAAAGCTGAACCTTGAACTGGAGCAGTATGAAATTACTTCTGCTTATACCGGTAGTGAGGCCCTGCAAAAGATCCAAAGCGAATATTTCGACCTGATCATACTGGATGTAATGCTGCCCGATGTAGATGGCATCAGTGTAACCGAAACCATTCGCGTTCAAAATAACCATGTGCCCATTCTCATCCTCAGCGCCAAGGACACCAGCTCTGACCGGGTACTGGGGTTAAAAAAAGGCGCCGATGATTATCTTACCAAGCCTTTTAACCTCGAAGAGCTGTTACTGCGGGTACAGAAACTCATTGACAAGAATAAAAAAATGCAGGACAAGGACACCGTAGGTGATACCTATCAGTTTGGTGGCCATACCATTGATTTTAATGCCCAGGAAGCGCTTACAAAGGAAGGACAACGCATTCAGCTCAGTAAAAAAGAAGCCATGCTGCTGAAGCTGTTATTCGAAAACAAGAACGATGTGGTGCCAAGAGAAAAGATCCTGCAAACGGTTTGGGGCTACAACGTATATCCCACTACCCGCACCATCGATAACTTCATATTGAACTTTCGTAAATATTTCGAGCATGATAGCCGCAATCCCCGTTACTTTCATTCCGTGCGTGGGGTTGGTTATAAGTATACAGAATAGTTGACCAGTTGACGAGTTGACCAGTTAACAAGTTGGGTTTTAAGTGAGGTGATTTTGGTAAGAAGTGGTTGGTTGATAGGGTTGACGAAGTTGATATAGTTGATGAGGGACGAAAGATGAAACAAGAGAAAGAAGAAAACTGTGAGGAGGATACTTGGCCGCGAGTCCTTTGCCATTTCACGTTTGCCGTTTCACCATTGTCGACAGCCGATCCATCACCCTTTCATCTCCATCAATTCCTTCAATAACCCCTCGGCTTTATTCATGAGGGCTTCCATACTTTTAATGGATTGATCGGGCGTATACAATGCCCATTCGCATTCATCGAGCACAGCCGAAAAGTTGCGGATGGTATCGGCGGGCACACCTTTTTCAGCCAATAGCTGAGTAGTGTGGTACTTATTCAGTTTTGAAGGCAATACCTGCCAGGTATCTCTTACAGTTTGCCAAAGCGCCTGTTGCACTTCCCGGTAAAAGATCTGTTGTTGATTCAGCTGGAATGCCAGCTTTGCACTTTTCAGCAAATCCGTAACTTTTTGTTGAGGGGTGAGTATTTCTTTCACAGGCGCAGACGCAACGGCCTTTGCTTTTTCCTTCTTTTTTGATTTGCGTAAAGAAACAACCTGGTAACCAATAGCCGCGATTATTGCCAGTATAATCAAACTAAAATAGTAAAACTTCGGTTCAATGCCCGATCCCTGGTCAGCAACAAGACCTGCGTTACCAAACACCTTTTTTACCCCCGGCAACACATGCATGGTAATGGAACCGCTGGTAGCCGTTTTGTATTTATTTTCTTTCGGATCGTAATAAGGCATGTGCACCACGGGAATTACATAATCACCGGTATCGGGTGCGGCAAAGGAATATTCAAATGTTTTGGAACCGCTTAATGGGAAAACATATTTATTGATATTTTCTTTTACGGATGGGGCTGCCGTATCAACGCCTGCGGGCCAGTTTATAACCGGGGGCGTAAGTAACGACAGGTTACCACTACCGCTTACTGTTACCTGAATTTTTACCAGGTCGCCCGCATGTATAGGATCAGCAGGTGCTTTAACTGCCAGGGTAAATTGCCCAACGGCGCCCGAAAAATCAGCAGGTTGATTGGCCGTAGGCAACGGCTTTACCTTAATGGTTACCGGCGCCGTGCGTAAAATAGTGCGGTGGTCCACAGCCATAGGATACATAGGCGTGGCATTCAGGTTATTCATGGAAGGTGGGGACTTTTTGTTGGCCGGTTCATTCGTTTTTACAAAGTGAACCATACTCTCTACTTCGGCGGGGTCAAGCGTGTAAGTGCCTTCCTGCAGGGGAAACAACTGTACCTTACGTACCAGGTTGGTAAAATAAGAGTGGCCATTCAGTTTTTCGATAACAGCTTTGCCATCGTAAGCATCTACCATTTCCATAACACTAAAACCGGTTAGGGAAGGCCGTTTTACCACCTGTGAATTGGCGTTCAGGCGCGAATACAATTTATAAACAGCTTCCAGGGGTTCACCCACATAGCAGCTGTTCTTGCTGGTTTCTACCCGCAGAAACAGGTTCTTCTCTATTTTATCATTTATATTATCACCCGGATGCAACAGGGATTCTTCTTCCGTATCAAGATCATCGAGATTAATGTTGTTCAACCCTAGCAAACCACCGCCCATTACAGCCACCGGCACCGCATTGGAATGCATTTGTTTGCCATTAATGATAGCACTGGCGCCAGGCACCGTAAACTTTCCTTTTTTCGAGGCCATCAACACAATTATTTTGGAATAGGTATCAAGCGCCTGGCCCTGTCCAAAACTGCTTGTGCTGTAATCGAACATTTCAGCTACTTCAAAATCTTTAAACCGGGGCACCACAAACTGCCTGATGCTGTTGGCACCTTCCACAACATATTGTACCTGGAAAGTTTGATGCTGGTCAATGGGCGATTCGCTCACCATGGTATAAAACTTTACCTGCGCCATCAATGACCCGCTCAACTGGCAGCAAAAAAGCCCCGCTAAAATGATATGTAGAAATTTCCTGATGCTTTTTGTTTTACTATTTGCCTTAACTCCTGTAACAAATATAGATTTTGCCGGTTTAGGCTGGTGATAATGTTAGCGTTAAAGGCGAGTTAAACCAATTGGCAATAGACAATCGGTAATTGGCAAGGTTGAGTGGTAAGCAATTGGCAATCAGCAATTGACAAGGTCAATAGTAATGTCTATTTGCCTATTGCCCATTGACTACAAATCGCCCAATTGTGGACGTAATATAATTTCTTCCACACAGGCCTGTGGCGATAACTGTGCGGCAGCATAGATCATCTTTGCAATATCACTGGCTTCCATAATACGTTTGGGATCAACCCCACTTCCGGCCCATGAATCGGTCATGGCAGCACCCGGATAAACAGTCGTAACCTTTATGCCAAAAGGCTTCATTTCTTCACGGAGGTTGGTAGAAAAACCGGCCAGCGCATATTTGCTGATGCTATAAGCGCCGCCATTCGCATACGCCTTAAACGAAGCAATGGAACACATGTTAAAGATGTGGCCGCTCTTTTGAGCGATCATATGATCGATCACCGACCGGGTTACATGGTAAGCACTGTATAAATTCACCGCCATCATATGTTCCAAGGTACCCTCGGCTTCATTGTAAACACTGCCAGGATCAAACAACCCCGCATTATTCACCAACACATCCACAGGCAACTTCAAACCCAATACCCACTGACCAAAAGCCTGCGCCTGTTCCTTTATGGAAATATCAAATGCTTTGGCTTTCACTGTAATGGCAGGGTAAACGGTCATAAATTCCTGCACGGCATTGTACAAAGCCACTTCATTTCGGGATGTTAAAACAAGATTGTGTCCGTTTTGCGCAAACACATGGGCAATGGCATTGCCAAATCCTCTTGATGCTCCGGTTATTATAACATTCATAATTGCTAAATTAATTACAAAACACATATTTTGTAACTTGCGGAATGAAGTACCGGCATATCTTTTTCGACCTCGACCATACACTCTGGGATTTTGATGCCAATAGCCGCCAAACCCTCGAAGACCTGTACCTTTCCTTCGAATTACAAACAAGAGGCGTTCATAGTTTCGATAGCTTTTTTGAACACTATACGGCGCACAATGAAAAGTTGTGGGACCGCTTCAGAAAGGGTTTTATAAAAATGGACGACCTGCGCTGGAAACGTATGTGGCTCACCCTGCTCGAATTTAAAATAGGCGAAGAAAAACTGGCGCGGGAGATGGCCACCCGTTTTCTCGATCTGTTGCCTACCCGCAAATTATTATTCCCCTATACGGTTGAAATACTCACTTATCTCACCAATAAAGGATACCGGTTGCATTT
>NZ_JBJMLX010000109.1:0-18202 GCF_045805085.1 Niastella sp. | reverse complement strand
CAGCAAAATATTACTGCCCAACGCGGGACCTATCATGGTGCCTACGGCATTGAATGACTGGGAGAAGTTGATGCGGCGGTCGCTGGCACGTTGATCGCCCAATGCGGCCACAAACGGATGCGCCACCGTTTCAAGGGTAGCCATCCCACAACCTACAATAAACAACGCGATGCGAAAAAAAGAGAACGATACACTATTGGCGGCCGGCACAAACAATAAGGCGCCCAGGGAAAATAAGAAAAGCCCCAGCAGCACCCCCTTTTTATACCCAAACCTTTTCATGAACAACCCGGCCGGAATGCTCATTACGAAATAAGCGCCAAATACGGAGAACTGGATCAGTCCCGATTGGGCTTTGGTCAGGTTCATTACATTTTGAAAATGTTTGTTCAGCACATCGCTGATGGAATGCGCCACGCCCCATAACAGAAAGAGCGACGTGACAAAAACGAAAATAACGATGTATCTTTTTTCAGTAAAAGCGGCTTTATTCACAGTAGTAGTTTTAAGGTTTTATCCAGATGGCCTGCCCGCCGGAAGGAAGCAGTTTTACTTCCAGTACCGTAGCGGCGGTTATTTTTTTCTCCTCTATTTTTACTTTGGTAGCGGTAGCAACCGTTGCATCATCGGAATAGATGCGGGCAGTAAATGTTTTTCCCTTTGGCAAAAAACTGCAATCAATCTTTACCGTACGTTCCTGGTTGTTGGTGATGGTGCCTACAAACCATTCTTGCCCCTTGCGCCTGGCCGTGGTTATAAATTCACCGGGCGTTCCCTGTAGCACGCGGGTCTCATCCCAGGTGGTTGGGATATGGTCCCAGAATTCGAGTTCCGATTCGTTGTTGCTCATAGCAGGTTTATCGTACCAGAACAGCGTTTGAATGGGACTGTAATAAATGGCAGCCAATGCCAGCTGGTGTGCGTGTGTGGTTTTGATGCGCTTATCGTAATAGCAAATGGTATAATCGGCTGCACCGGCGATATACCGGGTAAATGGTAACACCGTATTATGGGTAGCATCGGGCATTTCTTCATTGCCACGAATGCCTTCGGCTGTCATCAGGTTGGGCCAGGTGCGTTGTTCACCGGTTGGCCGCCAGTCGTCGTGGATGTTCACCATGATGTTGTTGCCGGCTGCTTTGTGGATCATTTCTTCCAGCCAGGTTGTCCAGCGATGCGAGCCGGCCTGCACAAAACCAAACTTCACACCTTTTACGCCCCACTTGTGATAGACCTGGAACAGCGAATCTGACTGTGCATAGATCCCCTGTAAATTCACATACAGCCAAACGCCCACGCCTTTCTCTTTACCGTATTGAATGATCCCGGGCAGGTCAAAATCGGGAATGGCCACTTTGGTGGCATCAGCGGAGAAACTAAATGCCGGGCCATACCATTTCCAGTCGAACAAAATGTATTGCAGGTTGTGTTTAACCGCAAAGTCGATATTGGCTTTTGCCCCGGTGGTTGTTTGTGTCATCACCCGCATGATCTTGCCGGGTTTTATCCAGCGCTGGTCTTTTATTTTCGAGGGTTCATTCAGGTTTAAGATCAGGTGGTTGTTTACGATCAGGTCGCCTGGTTTTTCTGCTACCATTATCACGCGCCAGGGTGTACCCACCGGTGAAATGAGATCGGCCGGCGTATACATACTCGTAAGAATGGTATTGGGTTTGTCTGCGTTTACTTTGAATTTGGTTCGCGCATAATCCGTTAAGCCGGCTTCGGCCAAACAAGCGTATAGCCCACCGGGTAATTGCAGCGTGAGGGGGCGTTCGCTTTCATCGGGCCAGTTATTCAATGCGATCAATTTATACGGCGCCTGCGCCCAGGATGCATGCCAGGCCAGCGTGCCTTCAGGTACGCTAAAGGCCGTGTTCTCCTGCATTATTCTATAATACGTTCCTTTGGGATTTTCGGGAAAGAAATACCGGAGGGCGGCCCCTTCATTGTATACCCTAATCTCCACGTTCATGGTGTAAATGGGGTTATCATCTTTCACCATTTCTATGGTCACCGCATTATAATGATCCCTGATCTGGCTTTGCTCGCCATATGCGGGTTGCCAGGTAGTGTCTTTCGATGTAGTATGGATACTGATCACCTTCAGGTTCTCGCACCACTTTTCATGTTTATCTACCTGCAGCGCCATGGCGCGCTCGCTCAGGTTGTTATCCAGTTGAAGATCCAGGGCAGATTCACTGATCACTGGTGTATTCTTATAACTCAACCGGTAATACATTTCCCGTTTACCGGGCTCTAACTGCTTCTGGTAAAATTGTACGGTTATATTTTTATCGGGCGATTGTACACTCGCTTTTGTGTCATCGGGTACGGTTTGCGCTGAACTATTGCTACTGATGATTGGGATGAACATTGTCATCAACAAAACCTGTCTGATCATTTTTTCATTCCTCCTTCTTTTATTTTTTTCTCCCGAAGCAACGCTTCCAGGTAATAGTAATCGGCATAAATAATGGATGCATCAATTTCACCGCCATTGGGTTTATGTCCGGTCGAGTGCAGCAGCAAGGCATTGTTCACTTCCCGGCTTTGGTATTTATTGGAAGAAAGCGAGACCAGCATGGCTTCGGCTTTCGTTCGGTAATAATTTGATTTGGCAGCATCTGTTAGTAAGGTAGAAAGCTCCAACAAACCGGAAGCCACTACAGCGGCTGCGGATGCATCGCGGGGCGCGTTGGGAATATCGGGGGCATTGAAATCCCAGTAAGGAACTAAATCGGCAGGCAGTTTTTCCAGGTATACGTCGGTCACTTTTTGTGCAAAATCCAGGAAGCGGGTGTCGCCGGTTTCGCGGGCCACCATGGTAAACCCATAAATAGCCCATGCCTGTCCCCTCGCCCACATGCTGCTGTCGGAATAACCCTGGTGGGTGATCCCTTTTACTTTTTGACCGGTAGCGGTATCGTATACTATTATATGGTAAGAGGTATAATCGGGACGAAAATGATGGTGCATGGTGGTTTCGGCATGTTTCACCGCGATATCATACAGTCTTTTATCGCCACCGTTTTTTGATGCCCAGAACAGGAGTTCGAGGTTGATCATATTATCCATAATGGTGTTGTGGCGCAAGGGCCAGTCAACACCGGGCACGGCGCGGGGCCAGGAAAGAATGGTGCCTACTTTGGGATTGAATAATTTCGAGAGGGTATCGGCAGTTCTTAATAAGATCGATCTATAGGTTGGATCATGCGTAAGCCGGTACCCATTGCCAATGCTGGTGAATACCTGGAAACCCAGGTCGTGATCGATGGCGGCGGTATCGGCCAGCGGAAATAATGTATTAGAATAACGGGCAGCCTGTTGTTTCCATTGTTCGTCATGCGTATACTCATAGGCGTACCAGAGGATGCCGGGCCAGAAACCGCTGGTCCAGTCGCGATAATCCACCAGGCGCCAGTCCGTTTTTCCATTGGCTATGCTGCGGGGCATCCGGGTTGAATCGTGCAGCGTACCAATTGTTTTCGACAACTGGGTAATACAATAATCCAGCGCCTGGTTGGTCCTTTTCGACTCACTGGTCTTACAACCCGCGGCGATCAGTACAACGGCCATGCTCATTCCGGCAATGCCTGTGAGGATCTTCATGACAAGTGTTCGTTAATTTAAATATAGCCAGGGAAGATCGGTTCTTCCCTGGCTATTCTTTTTAGTGTTTAATAATTTGTTTTGTTGTTATGGTCTTTCCATTGCGCACTTCAACCTGGTAAATACCGGCTGAGAGTGATTGCAGGGAAATAGTTTGGGTACCGGCAGTGAGTCTGCGTGAGAGTAACAGTTCGCCCCTGAGGCTGTAGATCTGTACCACCGCGTCAGCCGCTACTGTACCTGCCTGGATGTTCAAATGATCTGTTGCCGGATTGGGGAACAGGATGATCTTGCTTGCAGCAGTATTGATATTATCAACTACCTCGCCAGTGATATTGGCAGCTACACGCGCCTGTTGCACAGCAGTTGGCTCAGTACCATAGATCAGTTGTCCCTTGTAATAAACGGTTATATGATCATTCTCCGCCAATGGGGCAGGCGCTATGTACGACCAGTCATTTGCAAACGTAAAGTTCGACCAGTCGGATTTTGCCATGCGGTACTGGATATTACCGGTATTGCCTGCAGGGTACAGGTTACCCAGTGTTGGATCGATCTTTATCTCCAGGTACTTATCAGCACCGGTCAATACAGGACTTACCGTATTGAAGCTGGTGATTACATTGCTGTTGCCCAACTTAGCATAATCTACCCATGAATTGAGCGCGGCAGCGCCATCGGTTGTAAACCAGTAACGTACACTCAGGTCGCCATAAGCTACGGGCATGTTGCCTTCGTTGTTGATGGTTACAAACGTGCTGATGGTATTGGCGTTGCCGTATTGTGTTGCTGAATAGGCTTTCACATTCACCGCTGGTTTTACGGCTACCGGTTCTACACCCCATACCAGTTGTCCGTTGCGGTACAAAGTAATGTTGCTGTTGTTTGCATATGCTTTGTTGTTCGCATAGGAGTAGTCATCTGCTTCGTTGAAGTTTGACCAGTCGGTATTGGCAAATCTTGACTGAATAACACCGGAATTATCACCTGCTACCAGGTTGCCGGCCGTTTTATCGAAGCTGTATTCGATATAACCGTATGCGCCAGCGCGTGGGGTATCGAGGGCCACATATTTCATTTTCACTTTACTGCTACCGAGTGCCGCATAGTCGATCCAGGTATTGATACCAGCGAAATTCTCTGCGGTAAACCAGTAACGGGCAGTCAACTCACCATAAGCTACCGTAGCGTTACCCTGACTAACCAGTTTCAGGTATGGAACGATGCTGTTATTGGTAGGTTTTCCATTGTCGCCATCCTGCGATTGTACGGCAATTCCCAACGGAGCAATGGTCAGCGTGCGGGCAACCGATAATGCAGGCAGGTAAGCTGAATCACCCGATTGTGAAGCAGTAATGGTGACAGTACCATCGCGGATGATGGTAACCACACCATTATTGATAGTAGCAATGGTTGAATCAGAAATGGTGTAGCTAACCGGCAGGTTTGAGCTGGCGGTTGCCTGGAGCACAATAGCTGCCGTATCGCCTAATAAAACAGCAGGTATCGAATCGAAGCTGATGCTTTGCGGAACGTGGGGTAACGTGTTCTTCAAATCTTCAAGAGATCTCACTGTCTTCACCCACTCTATCGCATAGCTGGTTTCACCTGAACTGATATCAGCTACTTTAAACTGGAAGGTAGTGAGTTTGGTCGCTTTATCCTTTGCCAGCATGGTTGGCGTAGGGCCAAAACCGCCTTTCGTGAGATCGTAATAATAGATATCATCCCCTACTTTACCGGTCCATTTATTGGCGCCATTGCCAAAAGAACCCAGGTTGGTATCAAAGGTAATATTGCCGGCCTGTGGTTTTTTGAACCTGATGGCAAAGATGGGGTAATTATCAGGTAACAAGGTAGCACCGGCGGTCTTTTTCACATCGCCACGGCCTTTACCGTTCGACTGGGTAACCAACGTAATGTTCAGTTTGCCATTCTGTACGGTAGCTACTGAACCGCTGGTTACAGCCGCCCAGCCATCGGCTGTTGAAGTGAAGTTATCGTTGATTAACCCAATGGTGGTATCAACAGGTGCTGTCGTGCTGTCCTTTGGATAATCGGGCGCCGTATTCAGGTAGAAAAACAAAGAACCATAACCCGGATTGTCTGCACCGGCAGGCGTACCTTCGGGACCCATGGCTTTCATCACCTGTAAGGTCCAGGGCATTTGCAGGCCCTTGCCCACCACATAATGGTTATACGCAATTTCAAAGACGGGTCTCCACTGGCCACGGCCGTTGGCAGAAATTGCTTCGGGCGTATAATCGGAATAGTTCTTTTCGCAATAATCGTACGCAGTCTGGTAATCTACGGTATTGCCCAGGTTATATTTCGCGGTATACTCGTAACCACGCATAATGGCATTACCGGAAGCAGAGTACAGATCTACACCCTGCTTACTACCCATTTCAGACAGTTCAGCTAGTGAGCCCAATGCCAGCATTACGTGCGGCTGGTCGCGGTTGCTCTCCTGCAACTGGCCTGCGGCCGTCAATACATAATTATCGATGCTGCCATTGCCTTCGCCATGGTAGAAATAAGTTACTACCCGGTTGAACATGTCGGTATCATTGCTGTAGATGGCAATGGCCATCAGGGCTTTCATGCATATGATATCCCAGTTGCCATGTGAACAGGGTGAGAAGTTTTGCAATACGGGGTAAAACACCTGCTTCAGCATGGTTTCGCATTGCACTTGTTTTTCCACCGGCCATGCGGGATACGTATAACGCATCAGTTCAGCCGCATTGGCCAGCATACAACCATACAGGCCGTTCAATGCGGCATCTGTACCAATAATGCCGATAGTGGTAGCCGAATAAGCATCGATGATCTCCACCGCTTTTTTGGCATGCGCTTCATCACCGGTAATGTTATATAGCAGGGCATTGTAATAAGCTGCCAGGAAATCGGCTTCCACGCCATTTTTAACAGCACCGCCGTTTACGCCATTCACTGTAATGGTAGCGTCACGGGTAAGATATTGATAAGGTCCTGCCAGCTGGTAAGTAGCCGAAGAACGGGTTGAAGCTGCCAGTAACTGGTAGCTGGCGTAAGGACGGCCGAATTTGTTGGCCACAAAACCTTTCATTCTTGCCAGGTCCGCCGAATTGTGCAATAATCCCGGATGCACAAAGCTGCCCTGAAAAGAAAAAGAAGGCGGATTGTTAACGCCTACATACGCCCGCAGTTCATCTACGGATGCAAAGGTTTTAACCCAGTCTACCTCATACTGAATATCATTTGCCGCTACTTCAGCCGATGTTAATACCACATCGGCAATTTTAAACTGGAATGAAGTGAGGTTGGTCGTGGTGTTACTGGCCAATGCAGTAGTACCGAGGGTGCCTTTTGAAAGGTCCCAGTAATAAACATTGCCGGTAGCGGAGGCTATTTTGGTGGCATTGTTGTTGGTACCATTATACGACCCCAGGTTGGTGTCGAAGAAATAGTTACACCGGGGCGGCTTGTTGAACTTGATAGCCACAACAGGATAGGCGCCGGCATTCAGGGTTACGCCGCCTGCTTTTTGAAAGTCGCCGCGGTATTTACCGCCAGCTTGAGCGGCCATTGTTACCACAAACCTGCCGTTTACGATCTGTCCGGTAGAACCCGACGTAGCCGCTTTCCAGTTGTTGGTGTTGCCGGTTGAGAAATCATCATTCAGCAACCCGGTCTGCGCCCGGGAATGTTGTGCAACCAGGGCGAGCACCAATAAACTTGTTGTTCTGATCTTCATGGCAGCGGTTCGCAGCCATTTTTGCTTCAACAGAAGCACATTACTCTTAACGGAAATTGTCATGCAAAGGGGAATTTTGGATAATTCATGGGGTTAAGAAAGAATAATTGCACAGATATTGTCCGCTGAGCGTACGGTAAGGGGTAATACATACAGGAATTTCTTTATCATGAAGGGAATTAATTATTCGTTACAGATACATTGTCTATTTGCACAATAGTGCTATTGGGCATACCAGCCGACACGGGTATGCCAACCAACACCTCTTTTTTCAAAGAGAGCCGAACGCTGCCAACAGGCGTCCAGTCCTGACCATCGTAAGAACCAAAGCCGGCGAATTCATTGCCTTTTCTTTGCAGGCGTAACCAGTAATAACCGGTCAGGCGGCCGTATGTAACTGCAGGCTCTTCCAATGGGCGCCCAGGGGTATCAACAGTGGTTACCCCGCCTGTTTTTGCGCGCGATAACAATCGCAGTTGCCAGGAAGGCGCTTCTACTGAATTTGTTTTACCGGGATACAACATCAAAGACGCATGAGCCGAATTTGCTGTGAGTGCTTCGCGCATCATCAATCCCATTTTGGAGAACTGCGAACTGGGTTCGGGATCAATACGCATGGTAATAGTTCCATCGCCTTGCAATGGCTTGTAAATAACAAAACAGGTATCCCGGGTATCGCCCAACCCATTCCCCGAAGCCTCTATGCGAAATCCATTCCCATCGTAGTTGGCGTGGTCTGTCGACGCGGGGGCGCCGATGGCCTGTTGTTTCCAGGCAGTGGGCAATCCGGCCGCGATGCCCACTTCAAATGCATGGGGGCTTTCGCCTTTTGCATTCGTTGCTGTGAGGGTATAGTAATACACAACGCCCGGTTTTACCTGTTTGTCAGTATAGCTGGTGGCCAGGATGTTTTTCGCAATGGTCGTATACGGACCACCGCTTTTCTCCCCACGTTTTACGGAATAGGTCTCCGCGCCGGTAGTGCCTACCCAGGTCAGCGTTATTTGTTGGTTTGAACCCGTAGCTATAATGCCACCTGGCGCTGCCCGTGGATGGTGAATGATCGCCGAACCGGGCGGTCTTGTATATAACAGGGTGCCATAGCCCGGGTGATCTGCGCCGGGTTTACCGGGACCTTCGGGTCTTATTTTTTCGGCCGCCTGTTTTGTAAAAGGCGCGGCCAATCCCATTCTGTTTACATAATGATTAAAGATCTGTTCATACACCGGCCGCAAGTCGCCGCGCGATTGTTCTGATGGTGTAAAGTGTTCATATTTCCCTGTGCGATCGAGCTCATGCATAAAAGGCACCTCCTTATTCAGGTTGTATTTCGCGGTATACTCAAATCCTTTTAACAAGCGGTTATTGGCATAACCATACAGGTCAAGCCCCTGGTGCCAGGCCATTTCACAGCAATCGCTCAACAAGGCAATACCCAGCTGGGTATGCGCCTGGTCGCGGCCGGTTTCCTGGATCTGTCCTGCTTCATTTATTACATAATGGGTGAGGCGGCCATTACCAGCTCCATTTACATAATATTGCAATGCGCGTTCGTAGATCGCCTGGTCATTACAAAAGATGCCAATAGCCATTACGGTTTTAATAGCGGCCGCATCCCAGTTGCCATTGGCAAAAGGCGCAAAGTCTTTCAACACGGGATAGATCGCTTCTTTGAAGTGTTTTTCCGTTTGCTGAATATCCTTATTTGACCAACCGGCATTGGTATAGCGGATGATCTCGGCTGCATTCACCATTTTGAAAGGTCCCAATCCGGCCATCAGCACCGCATCGCGACCGGTAACAGCTCTCAACGTAGCCGACCAGGCATTGATTATTTTGATGGCCGTATCTGCATACCCCTTCTCGCCTGTGATCGCCCACATAAGAGCGTGTTGATAGGCGGCATTGGCGTCATTGTCGTAGGTGGTTTGTCCTACGGTTGGGTTGCGCCCCACCATGGCCAGGGGTCCCTGCATGTTGTAAGCTGCCTGCGAAGCGGGGTTCTGAATAAATACCTGGTAGCCGGCATAAATGGGTTCCTGTTTGGCAGCCACCGCTGTCTTCATCCGCTCCAGGTCTTCACGACTTTGTAATAAACCGGGATGCATAAATGTCTGGGCATCCATAATCGCCGGCAACAATAGAAACGGAAGGAGCAAATATGTTTTGACAAGCATTATTCGTGATTTTGGCGCTGTTACCGGTTGCCTCCTGGCGTCGATAACCGGTACCTGGTAACTGCAAAATACGGGGGGAAATCAGGAGTTTGGGGAGGGGTGAAGGCCGTAAAAGGGGGGTGAGGCGACCATTTTACCCCCTGGCCCCCTTTACCTTCACCACAAACTGGTTGGCGAAGGTTTTCCTATACTTTTTGATATATTCAGATGGGTTCATGCCAAACACCTTATTGAATTCGGCGCGGAAGAATTTGATGTCGTTTATGCCAACGCGCAACGCTGTTTCGCTTACATTATAATTTGTATTAATAAACAACTCGGCTGCTTTGCGCAAACGAATGAACCGGATGAATGATTTTATCGACAGCCCCGATACCGATTTTACTTTACGGAACAGGTTGCTCCGGCTCATGCCAATTTCGGCCAGCAACACTTTCAGGTTAAAGCTGTCATCGTCGAGGTGGCTTTCCACGATGGCAATACAACGCTCCAGGAATTCCTTATACTCCTGCGACACCTTCTGATCGGTATGGTTCAGGGTGATGGCGTTAAAGAAATAATGCTGCAGCACAGTGCGCGCCTGAGCAGGCTGGCCACCCGGGCTACCAGGATCTCTTTATCGAAAGGTTTGGTAATGTAATCGTCGGCGCCGCCTTCCACCCCTTTCAATCTTACTTCGGCTGAAGTACTGGCGGTAAGCAAAATGACCGGAATGTGCTGCAAGGCCGCATCCTCCTTTATCTTTTTGCAAAGATCGATGCCGCTCATGCCCTGCATTTGAATGTCGGCAATCACCAGGTCGGGCAGGTGTTTATAGGCAAGGCTCAACCCATCTTCCCCGTCTGAGGCCAGCAGCACCTGGTAAGTATTTCTAAAAAGCCCCGACAGGTATTGCAGGATCTGTTCGTCGTCATCTATTAACAGGATCGATCTCTTTTCGGTCACTACGGCTTCCAATGGTTCGCTATCCGGCCCCAGCGATCCGGCGGGTGCGCTTAATTCATCGTCCAGGGTCAGGTCTTCCAGTAATACGGGTTGAACCGACACGTCATCCAGGATCACTTCTGTACCAAAATGCTGAACACCCTTGAGCAGATGGAGGGCAAAAGTGGTTCCCTCGCCGGGCTTGCTTTCAAAATTGATCTTCCCTTTATGCTGGGCTGTTAAATGCTTAACCAGGTACAACCCGATGCCAAAACCCTTTTGCGCAGTAATGGCCTGGCCGGAAGCCCGGTAGAATTTCTCGAACAACTGATCGCCGGTTTCCTTGTCAATGCCAATGCCCGTATCCTGCACATGAAACACGACTTCCCTTTCTGTTTCGCGCACCTGCAAAACAATCCTGCCACCTTCCGGCGTATACTTACACGCATTCGACAACAGGTTATATAATATAATACCTAACTTTTCCCGGTCGGCATACACCTCTAGCTGTTCGGGACAATCAAATTCGTAGGTTATCTTTTTGGCTTTGGCCTGCTGTACAAAACACAGATAGATATCATGCGCAAGGGCATACACGGCCTGCTTCGCGGGCCGGAGGATATCCATCCCGCTTTCCGCCTTGCGGAACAGCAACAACTGATCCACCAGGCTCAACATGCGGCGGGCATTGCGATACACGGTTTGTAATTCGCCATCCGGTTTTTCGGGCGATTCCTGTTTGCGGCTCAACACATCTTTCAACGGATTGATGATGAGCGTCAGCGGGGTTCTGAACTCGTGCGAAACATTGGTAAAGAAGGTGAGCTTGTTTTCATTGATGGTGCGTTCGCGTTCATTGAGCACCTGTTCCTTTTCACGTTCGGCCCTTTCCCTTTCCAGTTCCGATCTTTTGTTGGCTGCATCCAGGTGCGCAATGGCCACTTCGTATTTCAGGCGGGTTTGCCTGGAGCGGTACCACCACCACGCATACAGTAAAGCAATCAGCACGCAGCCATATAACAAATACGCCAGCCACGTGCGGTACCAGGGCGGCAACACGGTGATGCGTAGCATTACTTCTTCTTTATTCCAGTTGCCGTTTACATCGGTGCTTTTTACGCGGAACACATAACTGCCTTCGCCCAGATGTGTATAGTTGGCGGTGCGCAGGTTACCGGTATAATTCCAGCCCCTGTCCCACCCTTCCATATAATACGCGTACGTTATTTTACCGGGCGTGGCATATTCGGGCGCCACATAGGTAAACGAAAAAACCGCCTTGCTGTAAGGCACTTTCAATTCCTCGGTATAGGGTACCGGTTGATTATCTACCGTAATACCGGTGAGGTACACCTGCCAAGGGTGCGGTGTTTGTTGTATGCTTTCGGGATGAAAAATATTGAACCCTTTTATGCCGCCAAACAACAGCTCGCCCGAGCGAAGCGCCAGCGAAGAATTGGGGTTGAACTGGTTGCTTTGCAAGCCATCGCCCTGGTAGTAATTATGGAATGTTTTTGTAGCCGGCGTAAAACACGCCAGGCCATTATAAGTGCTCATCCACAAATTACCTTTACCATCCTCCTGCATGTTCAGCACTTCATTGTTACACAACCCTTCATCGGTTGTATACCGGGCGGTAATTTTACCTTGTGCCCGATCGAACAACACCAGTCCACCGCCCTCGGTGCCCAGCCAGAAATCACCAGCTTTGTCTTCCACTATACAGCGAACACTTTTGCCGATGTTGTAGTAAGTATGTTGTTTGTTTACGCGGTCAATTTTTATCAGCTGGGTCAGGTTACCGCCCCACAGCACCCCGTTGCGGTCTTCCTGTAAGGCAAACAATTCCGACAGGTTATCAAAGAACTCAAAGCGGTCAGTTGTTTTGTTGTAATGAAATAATGCCCCTTTTATGCCGCCTTCCTGCAGCGTGGTGGCCCACAAGGCGCCTTCATGGTCTACACACAACCGGTACACCATCTTGTTCTCGGCATTATTGTACATTTGATTGAAACACTTATACCGGCGAAAGGTATGGGTACGCGGTTCAAACAAATTCATGCCGCCCCAGTAGGTGCCGATCCATACAGCACCTTCGTGATCGGTAACAATACTGGTGATGAAGTTATTGCTGATAGTTGCCGCATTACCGGGATCGTTTTTAAAATTCGTGAAGGCGCCCTGTTTTCTATCCCACAAACTTACCCCACCAAATTCAGATCCGATCCAGATGCGGCCATCGGGCATTTCATAAAAAGCCGAGACGTAACTATTCACCAGGCTGTTGCTATTGAGGGGGTCATGCGCAATAGTCGTAAAGCGGCTTTTTTGTCCGTCGATGATATTGATACCACCGCGTTGTGAACCCAGCCACACGCGGCCTTCTCGGTCTACAAAAACGGTATTGAAGTTTTCATTGCTCAGGCTGTTCACCCGGCCATCGGCTACCAGGTGGTTCACCTGCCGGGTGGCAGGGTCGTATATTTTTACGCCATTGTCCTTGGTCACCATCCATAAGCGGTGCTGGTGATCGAGCGCAAAATCGGCTACCTTATCGGTGGCCAATTGGGGATCGTATTGATCGAGCGCCCGGGTATAGGCATTGGTGTTTAGATCATATAAATAAATGCCATTATTGGTGCCCACCCATAACTGCCCGCCATCGGGGAAGATCCTGAAAGAAGACCTGAGCGTTTCGTTCACCAGCTGCAATTGCCTGGTGTTGGGATTGAACAAACAAAGTCCGCGCGAGACCACAAACACCCATACTCTTTTTTTATCATCGATGCGAATGCAGGCGGCGGAATAGTTAGCCGTTGTAACGCCATTGGCCACCAGCGGCACCTGCACCGCCGTATTGTTTTTAAACATCAATAACCCATCGGTCAAACTGGCAATGAGCATGGCGCCATCTTCCGTGCGTTTAATATCTTTTGTTTCGGTATTCAGTGTTCGGGCTACCTTTTCACCATAAGGCAGGAACCGGAGCCGGGTAAATTTATCTGTAGCGGTTTGATAAATGCTGAGCCCCGTGTTGGTGCCGATCCATACGTTGCCGGCGGCATCTTCCTGGATGGCGTGAATGCTGTTATCTACCAGCGAACTGGTATCGTTAAACCGGTTGCGAAATACTTTGAATGCATAGCCATCGTAGCGGTTCAACCCATCATAGGTGCCAAACCAGATAAAACCTTTACGGTCCTGGTAAATAGCGCGGATTGTATTATTGGAGAGTCCCTGCTCAATGCCCAGGTATGACAATGGTGGATTGCCGGCAAAAACAGGCCTGGGGCAAATTACCACCACAAATACAATTAGTATAGCATACAAATACCTCACTTGCATATTGAAATTGCTTACCGCTTATTCCCGGGCCTCCCCCCGGCCCCCTCCGGTGGAGGGGGAGTAATACAGCCTCGCGCTTCTTCTTAACCTGTCGCACTTTCTGCCTCGCCCGCCGAAGCTTTAGCGTAGGAGGGCCGTCTGCCTTCTGCCTTAAAAATAAGCCGAAATTTCCATAATTTTTGATTGCCACTGGTGGAACCAGGGCCTTTATTACGTATAGAACAGCGTATGCTGTAAAACATACCTTTAACTATGAAACGATTGCTTGTTGCCTGTACGGTCCTTCTAAGTACTTCCATATATGCGCAAACCGATACCTGTAAAATCACCATCGACTGGAAAGCGGTAGTCACCGAATCAAAAACAACGGCCACCTTGCAGTTGGTGGAAAATCCCATGGTGCGGCCCGGTTCTCCCATTCACACCAATACATTCAAAGCGTTGAAAGAACTGGGTGCTGATTATGTTCGGTACGTACCCTGGTTCCCCTATCCTAAAATGGCCGTTGCGGAATTACAACCGCCTGCCGCCAATAAAACTTTCTGGGATCTCACTTATCTCGACAGCACCATGCAGGCCGTGATGGAAGCCACCAAAGGACACTCCACCGTCATCAACTTCAGCACTACCCCCGCCTGGTTATGGAAAACTGCCAAACCGGTACAATATCCTGCAGACCCGTATGGCCTCTGCTGGGATTATAACCAGGGCACCCAACTGCGCGACACTACCATGCAGGAACTAACGGGCTATTATGCTCGCTTATTCAGCTGGTATACCAAAGGCGGATTTACCGATGAGTTGGGTGTATTTCATAAATCGGGTCATTTTTATAATATCCCTTATTGGGAAGTGTTGAATGAGCCCGACCTGGAACATCACATCCCGGTGGAATTATATACAAAAATGTATGATGCTATTGTATTTGAATTGAAGAAGCTCTCTCCCCAGACAAAATTTGTGGGGCTCTCGCTCGCCTATGTACGCGACCCGGCTTATTTTGAATATTTCCTGGATCCCAAAAATCATAAACCCGGGATCCCACTGGAAGGCATCTCGTACCACCACTATTCAAGACCAGCATGGCCGCAGCAAACCATCGATGAATACCAGTATGCATTTTTCGATCATGCAGAATCTTTTCTCGATAAGGTACGCTATATAGAAAGCATCAGAAAACGGCTGGCGCCGCAGGTGTTTACCATGATCAATGAAATTGGGGTGATCCTGCGTTCCCCCAGTGAATCGGGGCCCATACATGACCACTACTGGAATCTTGCCGGCGCTATGTATGCCTATATCTTTCTGGAGCTCACCAAACTGGGCATCGATGTAGCCGGTGAATCGCAACTGGTTGGTTACCCCACGCAATTCCCTGATGTAAGTATGATGAATTGGGAAAACGGCCATCCCAATGCCAGGTATTGGGTGCTCCGGTTGTTGAAAGAAAATTTCGGCCCCGGCGATCAGTTGCTGAAAACAAGCATCAAAGGTAAAGGCAACCACCTGGCAGCACAGGGTATCATTACCAAACAGGGAAGAAAAATATTACTGATCAATAAACACAACTCAGCAGTGACTGTAGTCTTACCATCTGAAGCGGGTAACGCGGTTGTTAACCAGTCAGACATTCTTACAGGAGAAAACCCTCCTGCTAAAACAACGCTTTCAGGTACTACGATTGTGTTGAAGCCGTTTGCCGTTGCGATCGTAGATTGTAAATAATAAGCTGCCAATTGTCAATTGGCTAACCGGTATTCGTTGGGCGACAGGCCGGTCTTTTGTTTAAACAACCGGGTAAAGTGCTGGGGATATTTGAAGCCCAGTTCGTAGGCGATATCGCTGATGGATTTATCGAGGTCGAATATTTTCTCCTTGGCGAGATGTATTAATTTCTCCTGCACAAATTCCTGCGCCGATTTACCGGTTTCTTTTTTTACCAGATCACCAAAATAATTGGGTGATAAATTCAGTTCGCCGGCGCACCAGGCTACAGAAGGCAAACCAATGGTCTGGGGTTTATCTGTTTGAAAATATCCATTCAACAACGCTTCAAACTTTTCCAGAAATCCTTTGTTCGCGTTATCGCGGGTAATAAACTGCCGGTCGTAAAAGCGCACACAATAGTTCAGCAACAATTCAATGTTAGAGATGATAAGCTTTTTGCTGTGCTTGTCAACCGACTGCTCCAGCTCGTATTTAATTTTTGCAAAACTTTCAAGGATCACCTTTCTTTCCCGTTCCGACAAATGCAATGCTTCATTCGCCTGGTAGCCAAAGAAGGTATAGTCCTGGATATGTTTGCCCAATGAGGTACCATGAATAAAATCTTCATGAAACACCAGCGCATGTCCTTTTGGTTGATATAGCACGCCATTGCTGTCAACCGCCGCTACCTGTCCCGGGGCAAAGAAAACCAGGGTGCCTTCCTGGTAATCATATTTATGGCGGCCATAGCGGATGTCGCCACACATAACATCTTTTATGAAGATGGTGTAAAATCCGAAATAGATTGGCGCCCCTGCCCGCGGATCGGCCTTCGACAGATCCACCACACTCACCAGCGGGTGTAGTGTTTCATTGTTGTTGAACGCGTTATACTCACTTACTGTTTCAAATCGCCTCGTAATATCCATATGCTTTATCATTTAACAGGATCAAAATTACCAATTTATTTGTCACTTACCGGCCGGCCGGCCGGCATCAGGAATAATGGTATTTAAACCAGTAATCTGTATACCAAACCAGCCGGGCAATGGTTAGACCTTTGCATCAAACAAACAGCTATGCAAAAAAGAAAATTAGGTAAAAGCGGTTTAGAAGTATCCGCGCTCGGTTTGGGTTGTATGGGATTGAGCTTTGGCTTTGGCCCCGCAACAGGCAAGCAGGACGCTATCAAATTGATCAGAAAAGCGTATGAACTCGGCGTCACCTTTTTCGACACGGCCGAGGCATACGGACCCTATGAAAATGAAGAACTGCTGGGCGAAGCGTTGCAACCGTTCCGCAACGAAGTGGTGATTGCCACCAAATTTGGGTTCAAAGATGGTAAACTACCAATGGGTACAGACAGCCGTCCGGAGAATATAAGAGCGGTGGCGGAAGCCGCGCTGAAACGGTTACAAACAGATGTGATCGATCTGTTGTACCAGCACCGCATCGACCCCAATGTGCCTATTGAAGAAGTAGCCGGCACCGTGAAGGACCTGATCAAAGAAGGAAAGGTTAAATATTTTGGGATGAGTGAAGCAGGTGTACAAAACATTCGCCGGGCGCATGCCGTGCAACCGGTGGCGGCCTTACAAAGCGAATACTCGCTCTGGTGGCGGGAACCTGAGCAGGAAATTCTGCCCACGCTGGAAGAACTGGGTATCGGGTTTGTACCTTTTAGTCCTTTAGGTAAAGGTTTTTTAACAGGAAAGATCGATGAGAACACTACATTCAGTCAAAACGATTACCGAAATATAGCTCCCCGCTTTTCAGAAGAGAACCGAAAAGCCAACCAGGCGTTGATCGATGTGCTGGGACAAATTGCAAAGGGGTTAAACGCCACTATTGCACAAATTGCCCTGGCCTGGCTGCTGGCGCAAAAACCCTGGATCGCTCCTATCCCGGGCACTACCAAATTAAATCGTTTGGAAGAAAATATGAACGCTGCCTATATTACCCTCAGCGCGGGCGATCTTAAAAAAATAAATGAGGCATTGGCCAACATTGAAATACAGGGAGCCAGATATCCTGAGCAAATGCAAAAAATGATCAACCGGTAAAAAGCTGGTGATAATATTCCCCGCTTCCCCGGGACGGTGTTTGCCGTTTGCCATCTGCCGCCTGCCGATTGCCCTTTGCCCTTTGGTGGCTCCTTTTTTGCGTGCCCAACTGGTAAAACTATCAGTTATGAACATTGAAATAAAAGCACCCAAACAAAATCCACTGGAAAAATATCCGCAGCCACCTTATCCAGCGCAGGAACAACAAATGCCGGGCTCAGAGCAGCAAATGGATCCCAAGCCAGATCATGGTGAAACATCATATCAGGGAACCGGGAAACTAACGGGCCGTAAAGCGTTGATCACCGGTGGTGATTCAGGTATTGGCAAGGCAGTAGCGATTGCTTTCGCGAGGGAAGGCGCCGATGTGCTCATCTCCTATTTAAACGAGGAAGAGGATGCGCTGGAAGTGGAACGTTATATTCAGGCTGCGGGCAGAAAAGCAGTGCTGGTGCCGGGTGATATCAGCAATGAAGAACATTGTACAGAACTGGTTCAAAGAGCCATTCAGGAATTTGGCCAGTTAGATATTATAGTGAACAACGCCGCTCACCAGATGCAACATAAAACCTTACAGGAAATTTCAGCCGAAGAATGGGAATACACTTTCAGAACGAATGTGCATGCCATGTTTT
>NZ_JBJMLX010000108.1:0-19348 GCF_045805085.1 Niastella sp. | reverse complement strand
TATTTCGCTTCCTTCAACTATAATGAAAACCAGGGCTATATTAGATCTACTTCACAAAAAAGAGGTTCTGCCCGCGTGAATTTAACTTCAAAGGTTACTGACTGGTTGCAATTTGGCATGAACACCCAGTATTCACGCACTATGGCAGATAATATCGCCTCTGGTGCAGGTACTGTTTTTTCAGGAATTCCATACGGCCCAATCACCGCATTCCCCAATATTCCGGTTTATGGCCCTGATGGAAAATATTATAGTGGAACGGGTGGAAATAAAGATTTCAGCGGATACGCTACACCCAACCCGCTGGCGGTAACCCAATGGAATTATGAAGACCGCGATGCGCGCCGTTTTATTGGAAGTGCATTTGGCGAGCTGCAACCGGTAAAAGGGCTTAAGTTGAAAAGCCAGGTGAATATTGACTATTCAAGCGCCTACATAGATGGCTTCTGGAATAAAGACATTGGGGATGGAGTTCAGCTTGGAGGATTGCGGCAAACTAATTATAATGAAAAAAATACCTGGAGCTGGTTCAATACATTAAACTATAACCGGCAAATTGGCGCCGATCATGAACTGAATGTACTGGCTGGCGCAGAATACACCCGCCGTACCAGTAAATTCACTTACAAAGCTGGCTCGGGTATCATTAATCCTGATCTGTTGATAATAGACCCTGGCAATTACAAGGATGTAGCTGGTTATGATGGAATTGATGGCATTGACGATGGGCTGGCTTCCTATTTTGGCTGGATCAATTATGGTTTCAGAAAAAAATACCTGGCCACTTTTAATTTCAGAACAGATGCTGATAGCCGTTTTGGAAAAGATAAACAATGGGGTTACTTTCCTTCAGGGTCGGTAGCCTGGCGGGTAACCGAAGAGGATTTTATGCGAGGCTATCATTTTGTGAACGACCTGAAACTACGTGGCAGCTACGGGGTAACCGGTAACTCAAACATTGGTTATTTTCCTGGCCGTAGTACAATAGCACCCGGCACCTATGCCGATATTCCGGTGCTGACATTAGCGAACCCCGGTAATTCGGCTTTACGTTGGGAACGGCATTTGCAATTTGATGCGGGCATCGATGCCGTATTGTGGAAGCACACCAGCTTTACCCTGGAATATTATAACCGCAAAACAATTGACCTGATATTGAATAACCCGGTTTTGGCTACACTTGGCTTCCCTGGTAATACTATTACCGAAAACGTTGGGGAGCTGCGGAGCCGCGGTATTGAACTGACCATAGCTACACCGGTGTTACATAGACGTAATTTTGCCTGGGATATTAATTTCAATGCGGCCTGGAACAAAACCAAAGTGATTGCCACCAATCTCTTTGGCGATGATCTGTATGATAATAATGATTCCAGAGCTTCCTTTTCCATTGCCCGGCCAGGACAACCACTGGGCGTTTTTTATCTTATCCGCTGGGCCGGCGTAAATCCGGTGAATGGGCTGCCCACCTTTTTGGATGTGAATGGAAACCAAAAACAATACGACTATGCTAACTCCACTTCGCCCTGGACATTAGTAAAGGATAACAGCAAAACTACCCCTATAACTGCTTCAGACCGGGTATTGACCAATCAATCACCCTATCCTAAGTTTTATGGAGGTATTAGTCAAACTTTCAACTACTTCAATTTTGATGCAAGCATCGACCTGCAGTATGCCCTTGGATTTAGCGTATATAATCAAACCATGCTGTACCTGATGAAGTATGACAATGTAAATAATAAATCAACGGATATACTGAAGGCCTGGAAAAAACCAGGTGACAATACCGATGTGCCGCGTCTGGACGCGAAAGACAACATCTGGACATCAACCTCAACTTCATCGACCCGCTGGTTAGAGAAAGGTGATTTTTTGCGGATCCGCAATGTGCAAATAGGTTACACAATACCCAAGACTGTTACTGAACGCATCAAGGTAAGCAGGTTGCGTTTCTATGTACAAGGCAGTAACCTGTATACATTCACCGGTTACTCCGGCATAGATCCAGAGGCAAACAGTGTAGGAGAAACGAACATCGGTTTGGGCATCGATAAATTCAGACCTTATTTTTCCCGCACCTTTACCATGGGTATTAACCTGGGCTTATAAGTGCTGCATTGCATTCAAATACTTAAAATAGAAAATAGTTTATGCGATATATATTGTATAGTCTCTTGTTAATAGCGCTTGCCGGCAGTTCCTGTCAGAAGAAAGTGCTTGATATCAATCCGCAGGATATGCTGTACAGTGATCTTGCTTTTTCAACACCTGAAAAAATTGAAGCCACCACTCTTGCCAGTTATGATGGGTTGCAGAACCCCCAATTCTTAGGCGGGCGGGCATTGCTTTATGTAGACGCTATGGGCGAAGATGTTTTTGACCGGGGGCAAACTACGGCCGAAATCAGCCGTTTTAGCCAGTTATCAAACAGTGCTTTTGCCGCAAGTATCTGGACGGCGGGCTATGATGCCATTGCACGGGCCAACAGGGCCATGGCTGGTATTACCGCCAATAGCGACAAGTTAACCCCCGCTAAAGCCAATGCACTGATTGCGGAATGTAAATTTGTTAGGGCAGTGGCCGATTTTTACCTGGTAAACTATTTTGCACAACCATATGCATTTACAACAGACGCCTCGCACCCAGGTATACCATTAATAACTGTAAGCTATACTTCAAACGATCCCGATGCCAATAAACCAAGGGCAAGCGTAAGCGACATATATACAGCCATTATAAAGGACCTTACAGAAGCATTGGCCGATCTTCCTGTAAGTTATTCTACTACCACTGATACGGCGTACAATAATAAAACCCGTGGCACCAAAGCCTCCGCTGCTTCTTTTCTTTCACGGGTTTATTTGTATAAAGGCGATTATGCCAATGCAAAAAAGCAGGCCCTGGATGTGATCAATGGCATGTATGGGACCTTTGCTTTGAACAGTACGGTCAATGGCGCCTTTGGTCCCGGCCATTATACTACCGCTGAAACCATCTGGTCAATCCCGAATAGCATTCTTGATAACCCAAACACCAATTATTCATTGCCGCAGAATTATAGTGCTACAGGCAGGGCCGATCTGGCGGTTTCCAGTAACTTTCTGGACTCCAATCGTTACTTTCTTGCAGACGATAAAAGAAGAGGTATGCTCGCTACCGGAGTAAACGGTTCCCTGTTCACTACCAAATATCCGGATGTGGCTTCGCGGTCCGACTGGGCGCCTATTATCAGGTATCCGGAAGTGTTATTGACCTATGCCGAAGCGCAGGCTCGTACTGCTACTGGTGTCGATGCCGACGCTGTTGCCAAATTGAATATAGTAAGGGATCGTGCAAAGGCAATTACTACCTTGTCTTATACTGCAGGAAGTTTTCTTAATAAAGATTCGCTGATAGCTGCCATTTTAGGTGAGCGCCGGATTGAACTGGCTTTTGAAGGCCATCGTTTCTGGGACCTGATGCGGACAAAAGGGGCTGTTACCTACAAGTTCGATACCGATGGGAAAACTAAATTACCAACCCAGCCTTTTGGCGCACAAAAGAATATTTTCCCCATACCCCAACTGGAAGTAGATAAAAGCAAAAAAGTACTCACGCAGAACGAAGGGTATTGATTCCTAATAATACTAAAAGAAAACGTCCTCCCGGCTCAGCCTGGAGGACGTTTTACTTTGTACAACTTAAAGCCCTATGAAAGTTATTTCAGAAATATTTCGTGTAATTTATTTTCCAGTTCTTCACCGCGTAACCCTTCACCAATCACATTGCCTTCCGGATCGATCAATACGTTGTAAGGAATGCCAGTGAAACCAAAAGTGGTCACTGCTTTGCTGTCCCAGAATGCAAGGTCGCTCACATGTGTCCATTTTAACTGATCTGCTTTGATGGCTTCAAGCCAGTTATCTTTCTTTTTATCGAGCGATACGCCCAGGATGGTGAAGTTCTTGTCTTTGTATTTATTGAAGGCCGCTACTACATTAGGGTTTTCGGCCCGGCAGGGTGGGCACCAGCTTGCCCAGAAATCAACCAGCAAATACTTTCCTTTGAAATTTGAGATGGAAACCTTTTTTCCATTTACATCGGGTAAGGTTAATTCGGGTGCTTTTTTACCTACCCAGGCATTTTGTTGGTCCTGTTGTGCTCTTATTTTTTCAACCTGCTCTTTATAAGCATTGTATCTTTTCTTCATTTCTGCCAGGTTCGAATCGCCGGTATACTTTTGTGTTAAGCTGTTCAGGGCAGTTTCAAACTCGGTTTGTGGCAACGTTTTGGCCGACCGGCCCAATACAAAGGCTGCTACTACAGGCTGGCTTACATCACCCATTATGCGCTTCATATACTCATTCAACTCTTTTATAGCAGCGTTCTTGCGGTTGGTAAGGTTGAGCAGCGTACTGTCTGGCGCGCCAATGCGTTTAAGGCTATCCAGTTTGTTCATGGCTTGCTCAGCGCTTACACTTTTAACATCGTAGGTGAAAATAAAATCCTGTAACTCGCGGCTGGCAACAGAACCGGCTACAGTGTAGAATTTATCATTAGCCATATCCATATTGACGGTAATGGTGGGTGCATCGTTCACCAGCGGAACCATGGGACCATCGGCCACTACCAGGTTAAACATGCCTACATTGGGGGCCTGGCCTTTTAATGTATATGATCTTTTATCGGCTGAAATAGTAACTGAATCCAGTTGAACAGGAGGCAGGTCGCCACCGAATGGTACTTCATATAAGAATAAGGTAACCGTTCCATTTTTAACTGCGTGCGGGTATTGATTTGCTACTTTATCAAGATTGGCAATATTGCCGGTTACTTCCAGTGTGCCCTTTTCTTTTGCTCCACAGGCGCCCACTGTAACCATTAGTATCGGCAATAGCCAGTTCGAAATTCGTTTCATCTATGTGTTTTTTATTTATAGTTATTGCAGTTTTTTTAAAAGGATATCATTGGTAAGTTTTGGATCGGCTTTTCCCTTTGATACTTTTTTTACTTCTCCTACAAATAACCCGATCAATCCCTTTTTACCTTTTTTATATTCTGATACTTTCTCTGGCATTTTGTTCAGCACTTCCTCCACCCAGGCGGAAACATTGCCTTCATCAGAATCCTGCAACAGGTTCAGCGCTGAGGCTATTTGTAACGGTTCTTTACCGGGTTCTTTTAACAGGGCGGTAAATATTTTGGTAGAAGCCACGGAAAAATTTACCTGGTTGCTATCGATCAGGGCTATCAGCGAGGCAATAACTGCAGGTTGTATGGGGAATGCAGTAATGGGTTCTCCCGTTTCATTCAACCATGATTTAATGGGGCCCAGCATCCAGTTGGCGGCTGCTTTGTAATTGGCCGAATGCCCGATGATCTGTTCAAAATAAACAGACAGTTCTTTTTCATCGGTTATAACGCGGGCATCGTATTCAGGTAACTGTAACTGTTGGATATATCGGGCTACGCGTTCTTCAGGCAATGCGGGTATGGAACTTTTAACTTCCTGCAGCAAGGCGTCTGTAACTACAAACGGGGTAAGATCGGGATCGGCAAAATACCGGTAATCGTTGGCGTCGTCCTTGGTGCGCAGGGCGAAGGTAGTACCATTGCCAGCGTCGAAACTTCTTGTTTGTTGGATGATCTTTTCACCTGCTTCAATAATATCTACCAGGCGTTTTGCTTCAAATTCAATAGCCCGTTTTACATTACGGATGGAGTTGAGATTCTTTACCTCTACTTTGGTACCCAGTTTGGGATCTCCTTTTTTACGAACGGAGATGTTGGCGTCGCAACGCATGCTGCCTTCTTCCATATTCCCATCGCAGATCTCGAGATAGCGTAACAGCTTTCTCAGCTCGGTAAGATAGGCATAGGCTTCGTCGCCGCTATGGATATCGGGCTCAGTAACTATTTCAACTAATGGAACGCCGGCGCGATTGTAATCAACGCTGGTGTTTTTTGGGTCAACATCGTGCAGACTTTTACCTGCATCCTCTTCCATATGAATGCGGTTGAGCTGAATGTCCCTGGGGCCTTCCTGCGTACGGATGGTTACGTGACCACCCACACAAATAGGGGTGGTGTGTTGCGTAAGCTGGTAGCCCTTTGGCAGGTCGGGATAAAAGTAATTTTTGCGGGCAAAATAATTATGCCGGGTAATGCTGCAATTACAGGCCAGGCCAATTTTAACGGCATAGGAAATGGCCTTTTTATTCAATTTGGGCAAGGTGCCGGGGTGCGCCAGTGTAATGGGGCTGATGTGTGTATTGGGATCGCCGCCAAAAGCCGCGCTATCGCCACAAAACAGCTTACTGTCGGTGAGTAACTGGGCATGCACTTCCAGACCTACAACTACTTCATATGCATCGTAAATTGTCGACATATTATTCTGATTGCCTAAAATGGTGAAAAATCAGACAAAAATACCTCATTTCTGGTTATGGTATTTTTAATAAAAAAGCCGCTCCGCCCAGCTAAACGGGAGGAACGGCTGTAATATAGGGCTGCTATTTGAAAACTTACAAATCGGCGGTTTTTAGCTTTTTAGGTGTTTTAATTTCAACTGATTGCGATTTGCCATTCCTGTTAAAGGTTACTTTAACGGCTGGTTTTTCCCTTGACTCGTGGGAGGCATTCACCAGGTCTTCGGTACTGCTTACTTTTTTGCCATCAAACTCGGTGATCACATCGTCTTTTTTAATGCCGGCTTTTTCAGCTGCAGATTCATTATCAACATCCAGCACTTTTACGCCCTTGCCATCCTCAGTGTCCTGGGCTTTTATCCCCAGCCGCGGTTTGCCATTATAGTTGAAATTGAAGTTGTGGTTGAAATTACCATGGTCCTCCCAGTCGAAATTTAAATTCGGCATGGGCATAGGATTGGGCGATGTGAATGTCAGGGTCCTGCGGCTTTTTTTGCCCAACGTAACGGTAGTTTTTTCAGTTTTGCCTTTTCTGTCGTAGGTGATCTCTATTTTATCATCGGGTTTGTGTTTGCGCACGATGCGGGTTACATCATCGGGGGTGGCTATAGTTTCATCATCAATTTTTGTGATGATATCGTTTTCCTTTAAACCGGCTTTATCTGCTGCACTATTCTCTGTTACCTCTTCAATTTCGGCGCCGGCTTTCTCCGCTTTATCCATAGCTACACCCAAAAAAGGAGCATTGTCGTTACCACGGCTATCAAAACTGAATGCATTGCCACCGGTAAAAGGAGAGTGGCCGCCATAATACAAGGTCCTGCCTTTTTTTATAACCAGGTTATCATCATCAAAATCTTCCAGCGGTTTTCCATTCACCGTTACTTCATCACCTTTTATTTCAATGGTGACCTTGGTGTCTTTGTCGCCCTTTCTTTTGATAATGATCTCTTCATTATCGTTCATTTTGGATTTGTCCTTATCCTTGTCTTTATCCTTTGTATCCTGGGCGGCCAGGGGTTGGCACAACAGAAGCGATACGGCTGCAATGGCGGTGCAGGAAATCAGAAATCGTCTCATGGTATCAAGAGTTTTAAGTATTTACAATATACTACGTCAACTTTCGTACATCAAATATAGGAATTTAATTGAAATACGAAAATATTCGGAAATGTTAAGGTTGGGGGAAAGTCGACGGGTTAACATGTTGACAAGTTAACGAGTAAGAAGGCGGCTGAGAGGGTCAAAGAGGGAGGTTGATAGAGATGACGGAATTGATAGTGTTGATAAAGGTTTTGGAATTAAAAAGTTAACAAGTTGACATTCAATTGGGCGGTTTTCCCTTGTCAACTTGTTAACTTTTCAACGCCTGCTCTTGGGGACGCAGTATTAAATTTATATTACAATAAGCTCTTTACTTTATTGATCACTTCTTGCAACTTCCCGGCATCCTGTCCACCGGCTGTGGCCAGGGTTTTTTGTCCGCCGCCGCCACCTTTTATCAGGGGAGCGATGTGCTCTTTTATGATCTTGCCGGCATCGAGCGAGCGGGCTGCGGCTACGGTATCAGCAATACCAACGGCAACAAAAGGTTTGCCGCCGATATTGGCGCATAATACCACCACATGGTCGTTCAGGTGATTCTTCATGTCGAAGCATAATTTCTTTAATGCATCGGCATTGCCTACTTCTACAATATCCCCCACGAACGTAACGCCGTTGATGATCTCGTCTTTATGCAATAATTCATTGCGAACGCCTACCAGTATGCGGTTTTCCAGGTGTTCCAGCTTTTTCTTCAGGTCGTTGTTATCGGCAGCCAGGTTCTGCACGGCTTTTAACAGATCGGCGGGACTTTTCAGCTCTTCCTTCACCTGTTGCAGGTGGCTTAATTGTTCGTTGATGTATTGTTCAGCTGCCAGTCCGCAAAGGGCTTCAATACGGCGAACACCGGCGGCTACCGCTGTTTCATGTTTTATTTTAAACAGACCCAGTTCGCCTGTAGCGCCTACGTGGGTACCACCGCACAGTTCAACCGAATAGGCAGGGTCCATGATCACTACGCGAACCACATCGCCATACTTTTCACCAAACAACGCCATGGCGCCCAGTTTCAGGGCTTCTTCCTTCGGCAATTCTTTTATAACTACCGGTATGTTGGCGCGGATCTTCTCATTTACAATGGCTTCTACTTTTGCAATTTCATCAGTGGTCATTTTGGCGAAATGCGAAAAGTCAAAGCGCAGGTATTCATCGTTTACCAGCGAGCCTTTTTGCGCCACGTGGGTGCCCAGTACTTTTCGCAGGGCTGCATGCAGCAGGTGAGTGGCTGAGTGGTGAACGGCTGTTCTTGACCTGCGGCTTGTATTGATGCGGGCATCAACAATACCGGTTATGTTGATCGGCAGCTTTTCAACAAAATGAATGATGAGGTCATTTTCTTTTTTGGTGTCAATTACGGCCACTTCTTCACCTTCAAAAAACAACGTACCGGTATCGCCAACCTGTCCGCCGCTTTCGGCATAAAAAGGCGTGGTGTTCAGCACCAGTTGGAAAGAGGTCTTTCCTTTGGCGGTTACTTTACGGTACTTTATTACTTTGGCTTCGGCCTGGGTATTGTTGTAGCCGATAAAGCTGGTGCTTCCATTTTCTCTCAGCACAACCCAGTCTTCAGCACTAATGGCAGTAGCGGCACGGGCGCGGTCTTTTTGCTGCTTCATTTCGGCTTCAAACTCTTTCTCGTCTACTTCCAGGTTATTTTCACGGGCTATCAACCTGGTAAGGTCAATGGGGAAACCATAAGTGTCGTACAGCTCAAAAGCGGCTGAGCCATTGATGATCTTGTTTTTGGTAGAACCGATGATCTCATCGATCTTCTTCAACCCTTTTTCCAGCGTACGCAGGAAAGCTTCTTCTTCTTCCTTGATTACTTTGGCAACAAAGTCCTGCTGCTGCTGCAGTTCAGGAAAAACCGTTTGAAACTGGGTGGACAGCACGGGCACCAGTTGGTGCAGCAGGGGCTGTTTATAATCGAGATACGTATAATAATAACGAACGGCCCGGCGCAAAATGCGGCGGATCACATAACCGGCCCCGGTATTGGATGGCAGTTGACTATCGGCAATAGTAAAGCTGATGGCGCGAATATGATCTGCCAGTACCCGGAAGGCTACCGCCTGATGCCAGGCCTCCCCCTTGCCCCCTCCGGTGGAGGGGGTAGTGTTTGAATCGTATTTTTTCTTAGTGATAGTCTCGATGGCGGCGATGGTGCCGGTGAAAACATCAGAATCGTAATTCGACTGTTTGCCCTGCAGCACTCTAACCAGGCGTTCAAAGCCCATTCCGGTATCCACGTGTTTGGCGGGAAGGGGCTCCAGGGAACTATCTTTTTTACGGTTGAACTGCATTAATACGTTGTTCCAGATCTCGATAACCTGGGCATGGTCTTTATTTACCAGTTCAGCGCCGCTTTGTTGGCTTCTTTCTTCGTCGGTTCGGCAGTCAACGTGAATTTCAGAACAGGGACCGCAAGGGCCGGTATCGCCCATTTCCCAGAAATTATCCTTTTTATTACCCGGCAAAATGCGCTCGGCTGGTACCAGTTTGGCCCATTCTGTAAAAGCTTCTTCGTCTTTGGGGAGGTTTTCAGCTGTATCACCTTGAAAATAAGTTACATATAACCGGTCTTTCGGTATTTTATAAACCTCGGTGAGCAGTTCCCAGCTCCAGGCAATGGCTTCCTTTTTGAAATAGTCGCCAAAGCTCCAGTTGCCGAGCATTTCAAACATGGTATGATGGTAAGTATCAACGCCTACCTCTTCCAGGTCGTTGTGTTTACCACTTACCCGAAGGCATTTTTGGGTATCCGCCACCCGGGGAAAGGGGGCTTTTTTATTTCCGAGGAAGTAATCTTTAAACTGGTTCATACCCGCGTTGGTAAAAAGCAGGGTAGGGTCATTTTTTACCACAATAGGGGCCGATGGTACAATTTCGTGTCCCTTATTACGGAAAAAATCCATGAATAGCTGTCGTATTTCTGCGCTGGTCATCATAAACGGAACGATCTTTGATAAAAATTGACTCTTAAGCCTTTATATTTGTAATTGTTACCGATGAGGCAATGGCTGCAAAGGTAATTTAATTCGGGCTGTTTTGCTGAAAAGCAACCTTGGTAATCGGCTTGTATCCATGAAGAAAATAAAGTACTACTACAATACCAATACACTCCGTTATGAAAAACTGGAGACTCCGCTGCACGTAAAACTGCTGCGAGTGCTCGGTTTCATTTCGGCCGCTATAGTTACCTCTTTTATTATTGTTTCCGTCGCTTACAAGTATTTTCCTTCCACCAAGGAAAAGGCCCTGATGCAGTACAACGAACAGCTGCAGGAGCGCTATTGGGTACTGGATGAGCAGGTTGCGAAAATGCAGCAACGCATGACCCAGCTGGAAGAACGGGATAACGATATTTACCGCACCATTTTCGAGGCTAACCCCATTCCCGACAGCATGCGCGCGAAGGAAATGGCCCAGCAGAAAGAAAACGAAATGGTGGCCAGCATGACCAATTACGAACTGGAAAACTCCATTGTACGCTCCCTCCACAACCTGGAGAACCGCATGGGCTCCCAGGAGAAATCATATGTTGAAATAACCGGTTTTATCAAGAACAAAGAACAGCTATTGGCCTGTACGCCAGCTATTCAGCCGGTTAGCAACAGCGACCTGAAGCGCCTGGCTTCCGGTTTTGGTTACCGGATTGACCCGGTGTATAAAACGGTAAAAATGCATGCCGGTCTCGACTTTGCCGCTCCCCAGGGTACGCCCATTTATGCCACCGCCAATGGAGTGGTAAAAGTGGCTGGTAATTTGGGTAATGGCTATGGTAATCACGTAGTTTTAAGCCATGGCTATGGATATGAAACCCTTTATGGCCATATGTACCGCATTAAAGTAAAACCCGGCGAAAAGATCAAACGCGGTGAGATCATCGGCTGGGTAGGCAGTACCGGAAAATCAACCGGCCCACACTGTCATTATGAAGTACATAAGAATGGCACACACCTCGATCCGGTTTACTTCTTCTACAACGACCTTTCACCTGAACAGTACGACCGTTTGCTGAAGATGTCATCTTCAAGCAACCAAAGCTTCGATTAGGAACGTGAATGGTGAATGGTCAATGGTGAATAGTTCGCTATTTTCAATGCTAATAATCTTTTGCCTCAACCCGAATCCACAATCTATTCGCGCTTTTTAAGTGTTCAGCAAACAATTTTAATGTAAGCCATGTTAAGGCTACCAGTTTGTCTATTGTATGGAATAAGCTGTTGGTTCTCAGTTGGTGGCTTGTTTTCATTGACCATTGACCGATTCTGACATTCTCATGACGCCCTAATCGACAAACCATTGGGAATATTAACATTGTACCTGTAAATTTGCACCCGATATGTATAATCCGCCTGATATACTTTCACTGGCTTACAAGCAACCGATCATGCACGATCAGTTACAGCTGTTGCAGGAAAAAGAGCAACAGATGCCTGGTTCGGTTCAGTATGCCATTAAAAGATACCGGAAACATTCACAATGGAATATTGAGGATACCGGGGTGTTGGTATATCATTACAAAAAATCAGCGCCACAGGAGAACTATGTGGAGCTACGTTTTTGTATTTCGGGTAATATGTATTGCAATCAGAAAGAGGTGGAATGTGATCAGTGTAAACTGAATACATCAAAGGCCTGTGCCGAAAGAGTAGAAAGCATCGATGTAATGACCTTCCGTTTCTTATCTGTGCACCTGTCGCAATTTGTAAAACCCGGTAAATTGAAGACCATTACCGATGAGGTGTTACAATTTGTGCATCCTTCTTCTTTCTCAAAAATCCTTCCTTTATGCGGCCGCACCCGCCAGGTGCTGGAAGCATTGTTAGGACATACCTATACAGATAGCCTGGAAAATATCTTTATCAATGGCCAAAGCCAGATGCTGTTGTTATACAGCCTCGAATGTATGCTGGGCGATGATAAAGAAATAGAACCCTTCCAGTGCAAGTTCCTGGCTAATGAAGCCGATCGCGAAAAGATCATTAAGGCCCGGGAGATCTTACTGCAACATATTGGTGAACCTATTACTATTAAAGAGCTAAGCCGCAAAGTAGCCATCAATGAATGCTATCTGAAAAAAGGATTTAAAGAATTATACGGTACTACTATCTTTGACTTCTACCAAAGCCAGCGCATGGAACATGCCCGATATTTATTATATGAAAAAGGGTTAACCGTAACCGAAGTATCTATGATGCTGGGCTATTCTTCTATCTCACACTTCTCCACAGCCTTTAAAAAGCAAACCGGATTGAAACCGTGTGAGTTGCTGTTGCATTAATTGTATTTCATTTTCTCATTTACTAATTTTCACCCGCCTTCACTGTCGCTTCGGACGGACAAGCATTCGTTTTCCTTTCCGCTTCGCGTAAATCATTTTCCTTTTTGAGTAATCCCGACAACGTCGGGATGCAATAGGTTTGTATGTCATAATATGACCCTTAAAAAGATTATCGGAAAAGTTCATTTGTGGCTGGGATTTACGTCTGGGATCGTTGTTTTTATCATTGCAGTAACCGGCTGTTTGTATGCATTTCAGGCTGAGATCTCAAAGTTGACAGGAAAGACCTATCGACAGGTAGCGCCGCAAAACGCCCCTTATCTACAACCTACCCAACTAAAAGACATTGTTGAAAAGCAGTTGCCGGGTAAACACGTGCATAGTGTGCAATACGGAGCCCGGGACGAAGCAGTGGTGGCCACCTTTTACAATTTTGAACCAGGTAACGAATATTACTATACCATCTATGCGAACCCGTATGATGGGGCAGTGCTGAAGGTGAAGAATATGGACCGCGACTTTTTCAGAATAGTGTTGCTGGGTCATTATTATTTGTGGTTACCCGAAGCCGTGGGGCAGCGCATTACTATTTATGCTACTATCATTTTTGTTGTGATGATGATAACCGGTATAATCTTGTGGTGGCCAGGAAATAAAGCAGCGGCCAAACAACGGTTCTCTATAAAATGGAATGCCGCCTGGCGCCGTAAGAACTACGATCTGCACAATGTGCTGGGTTTTTATATGACCTGGGTGGTTATTTTTATGGCCATTACCGGTTTGATCTTTGGCTGGCAATTACTGGCCAATGCCGTTTATAAAACAGCTGGTGGTAAAAAATCATTGACCTACCAGGAGCCATTATCAGTCATCACAAAACTGGCTCAGGCATCAGCTTTACCGGTTGATAAACTGTGGGGTCAAATGCAACGGGAACATAAAGATGCAGCAACAATAGAAATGCATTTTCCGGCAACTGATAAATCGGCCATTGAAGTGGCAGTGAATACAGATGCAGCTACCTACTGGAAAACCGATTACCGCTTCTTTGATCAGTATACGTTAAAGGAATTACCGGTCAATCATATTTATGGCCGGTTTAAAGATGCGAAGGGAGCCGATAAGTTACTTAGAATGAACTATGATATTCATGTGGGCGCTATTGCGGGTTTGCCCGGAAAGATAGTAGCATTCTTCGCTTCATTGATCGCCGCCAGTTTGCCCATCACCGGGTTTATGATCTGGTGGGGTAGAAGAAAGAAAAAACCTTCCCGATAAATCGAGAAGGCTGTACTAATCAAATACCATTAACCATTAAACCTTATCCTATGAAAACACAAAGATACATATAAAATCATTTATATGCATGTTGTGTTTTATTATTTAGAACTCGTTAACATTAACGGTTGTGCAAGTCAAATTTTTAACCGGATCCGCCATTTAGACAATAATCCCGTAAGCAGAATAATTAGTAATGCAAACACAAGCGATTTGATTAAGCCCACCGCACCGGTTAATAAGAAGGCAGGTAAACTGAGACCTGCAATTTGAACCAACGGATAAAATATATAGGGAAGCAGATATGCGGTAAGTGTGCTGGTGCCGGCTGGTTTTATTATCTCAAACCATTGTTGTTTCTTTTTACGGTCAACCAGCCAGATCAATCCTGTAAAAAATAATATACTGATGCCGGTGCAGATGGCTATCCACGATGGGGTAGCGTGTATTTTAGAAATGCCTCCACCTAAAGGCCTGATGGCAAATCCGCCCGCTAACATCAATCCTCCCAATAGTAAGAAGAGCCAATAGCATTTGTTGTATTGCCCTTTTTCAACCAGTGAGGAATACAATACAGCTATAAGGATACCAGCCATCGTGAGCGCAGGTAAAGAACCATCGCCTACAATCCAGATATAATGTTTAATGGGATCCAACACATGCAGCCAGCCTGCCTTGGTGGCGATGTTAAACAAGGTGAAGAAAAGAAATCCACCTGTTAAAATAGATAATCTTCCTTTTGAAAACTGGAAGACAAGTGCCGACAGCAGGTACGACCAGCCAATTAAACCCAGTATACCCCACCATTGCGGGTGCAACCAAACAGTTTGTCCATCTTTGCCGCCTTTATATACAGCAGCTAAAAACACCAACAGTGCAGTGCCAACACCTTGTAAGATTATCTTTTTTCTTTCTGAAAAGGTGGAAGGATAATCGAGCCAGATAAAAAAGAAACTGATCGTCAAGAGTATTTCCCAAACCGTTCTTGGTAGTATTGCAGCTTCGTGATTATAATTCTCCAGGTTCACATGAAAGAAACCCATTACCAGCAGTGCGAAGGAGCGGATCAGTATATGGCCAAGAATATTGCTTTGTGAAGCACCCTTTGCCCAGCGGTTACCAATCGCAAATGGAATAGAAAGGCCAACTATAAAAAGAAAAGCAGGGAACACAGTGTCTGCCAGGCCCATACCATCTTCATTGGCCTGGGTATGTTCGAGCCATTGGGGAATACCCTTCAGGGTTCCCAGATCGTTAACAAAGATCATCAGCAGCATGGTGAGTGCCCTGAATACATCGATGGATGCCAGTCGTTGAGTGAATGGTCGCATAAGAAGCTTTGAGGTTTACTGGTGTATATTAATAAAAAAAGCCGTATCCGGGTGTTAATCCATCAACGGCTTAATTTAATTATTTAATAGCTAATATGAGGAGCGGGTATATTGAACTTAGTAGTTTGCCAATATCCTTTATAAACAGGACTATTTATTTTATAATATCTCCTGCAGGCTTTCTTTCGCCTTTTGAATGGTTACATCCAGGTCTTCTTTTGTTAATGCACTGCACAAGAACCAGGTTTCAAAAGCAGAAGGCGGTAAATACACGCCGCGATTCAGCATGGCATGGAAGAATTTCTTGAACAGCTCATTGTTGGCAGCAGCTGCTGAAGAGAAATTAACAATAGGATGCCCGCTGAAATGAATGCTGATCATAGAACCAAGCTGGTTGATCACATACGGCGTTCCACTGGCTTTCAATACCTCATCCAACCCCTTGCGCAGGTAACTGGTTGATTCATCCAATTGTTTATAAATGGAAGGATCTTCTTTCAGCGTTTTCAACATCACATAACCGGCGATCATGGCCAGCGGGTTACCGCTTAAGGTACCTGCCTGATACACATTACCCAATGGAGAAATGTGTTGCATGATCTCTTTCCTGCCGCCAAAAGCGCCTACGGGCATTCCGCCACCGATCACTTTACCATAAGTAACCAGGTCCGCATTTATTTTAAGACGTTCCTGTGCGCCACCGGGTGCAAGTCTGAACCCGGTCATTACTTCATCCATGATGAAGACAATACCGTTCTTATCGCAGATAGCACGCAAGCCCTGCAGAAATCCCTCCCGGGGCAGAATGCAACCCATATTACCGGCAACCGGTTCTATGATGATAGCTGCGATCTGGTCCTTATGTTCTGCTACCAGCTGTTCAACGGCTGCCAGGTCATTGTAAGCACAGGTAAGTGTATCATTGGCAACGCCGGCAGTAACACCCGGTACGGTTTGTATATTAAAGGTAGCCACGCCACTGCCTGCTTTTACCAGGAATGAATCGGCATGGCCATGATAACAACCTTCAAACTTGATGATCTTATTGCGACCGGTATAGCCTCTTGCCAGTCTGATGGCGCTCATACAGGCTTCGGTACCACTGCTAACCATCCGAATGAGGTCTACATTGGGCACCATGCTGATGATGAGTTCCGCCATGTCAATTTCCAGTTCGGTAGGTGCGCCGAATGAGGTGGAATATTGTGCGTAATCCTGGATGGCCTTTACAACTGGGTCATAAGCATGGCCGAGGATCATGGGGCCCCAAGAGTTGATGTAGTCGATATAGCGGTTGCCATCGGCATCGAACAAATAAGCGCCTTTGGCCGATTTCATGAATACCGGGGTCCCGCCCACACTTTTAAAAGCCCGAACGGGGGAGTTTACGCCACCGGGAATGCTTTGCTGCGCCCGGTTGAATAATGCAATGCTTTTCTCAATCATAGTAGACGTCAATGGTGAATGGTCAATGGTCAATAGAGAGGCTTCTATGGGTCAATTAATTTAGATAAAATTTTGAAGCATCCGATCATTGAATCACCGATTTTATTTAGTTCTAAGTTATTTAAATATTCTAATTCTTTAGCAATATCCAAAGCAGCATCGATTTCAATGAGTGAGCCTCTTGCTACTTCATAATATCTTTTCCTTTCCTGGTCTGATTTTCCGGAAGCTCCTTCAGACAAATTTAGATGAACCGACAGTGCTGCTCTTCTAATTTGTGAGATCATTGCAAACTTCTCTTCAACGGGAAAGGATTTGGTCAGTTTATAACATTCAGAAACAAATGTCTTTGAAATGCTATACAAGTCAAGTTTTTGATGGTTTAGCGTTAAGAACATGTAAATGGTTTTAAGAATGAATAGAATGCTACCTACTCAGAGTGTAACCATTTATTGTTATGCTATTGACCATTCACCATTGACCATTCACGACAACAACCGAACGGCATCTTTGGCAAAGTATGTAGCAATGAGATCAGCGCCGGCCCTTTTAATGGCAGTAAGGGTTTCCAGGATGGCTTTGTTCTCATCTATCCAGCCCATTTTGGCGGCCGCTTTTATCATGGCATATTCACCGCTGATGTTATACGCACTAACAGGTACAGATACCGCATTTTTCACTTCACGAATAATATCCAGGTAAGCTAATGCAGGTTTTACCATCACGATATCCGCACCTTCCTCCACATCCATCAGGGTTTCTTTAACCGCTTCGATGCGGTTGCTGTAATCCATCTGGTAGGTTTTTTTATCACCAAAGCCAGGGGCGCTGTCCAGTGCATCGCGGAAAGGACCATAAAAGCAGGATGCGTATTTGGCGCTATAGCTCATGATGCCGGTCTTGTTCAATCCGTGTTCTTCCAGTGCTTCGCGAATGGCGGCAATACGACCATCCATCATATCGCTGGGGGCTACAAAGTCAGCGCCTGCCTGTGCATGACTTACACTCATTTGGGCCAGCACTTCTACCGTAGCGTCATTTACAATTTCAGCACCTTCAACAATACCGTCGTGACCGTAAGAAGAAAATGGGTCAAGGGCCACGTCGGTCATTACCAGCATCTCAGGGCAGGCGTCTTTTACCGCCCGGATGCTTCGTTGCATCAAACCTTTTGGGTTTAAGGCTTCTGTGCCTTTATTATCTTTCAGTTCGTCTTTACTTTTAACGAACAGCAACACGCTTTTTATACCCATGCTCCACAGTTCCTTTACTTCCTTAATGGTGTTGTCGAGGCTCATGCGGTAATAGCCTGGCATGGAAGCGATCTCTTCTTTATAGTTCTCACCCTCGTTGATGAAAAGGGGCACAATAAAATCATTCGGCGTTAAAATAGTTTCAGCCACCATGCTTCTGATCGCAGGCGACTGACGTAGTATGCGGTTTCGACGTTGTAAATACATAACTAATATTTTCTGATTTAGAGATTTCGTTATACCCAATCAACAGGGTTCAAACACGCTTGCCACAGTTTATCTTCCTCACTGCCTGGTTGGGGTTGGTAATTGTATTCAAAGCGTACGGTAGGAGGCAAACTCATTAAGATGCTTTCTGTTCTGCCATTTGTTTTCAAGCCAAACAACGTGCCCCGGTCATGCACCAGGTTGAACTCAACATACCGGCCGCGACGGATCTCCTGCCAGTGTTTGTGTTGTTCGGTATAGGGCAGTTGTTTTCTTTTCTGTACTATCGGTAAATAGGCGGTAATAAACGCATCGCCACAGGTTTTACCAAAGTTGAACCAGAATTGCACATTCTTTTCAGCCGATGGCCGTTGGTGATCATAAAAGATGCCGCCAATACCCCGGCGTTCTTTATTGCGATGCCAGTTCACAAAATAGTTGTCACATTCTTTTTTGAAGGCAGGGTAGAAGTTGGGATCAAACGCATCGCAGGCGTTCTTATAGGTTTGATGAAAATGCCGGGCATCTTCTTCAAACAAATAATAGGGCGTAAGGTCTGTGCCGCCGCCAAACCAGCGATCGGCGGCGGCCTCCCCCCGACCCCCTCCAATAGAGGGGGAGGACTCACCATATACCTCGAACATTCTGTAATTGCAATGCACCGTAGGTACAAACGGGTTCACCGGATGCAATACCAGTGATAAACCACAGGCGAACCAGCTTTTGCCATCTATTTTTAATTGGTTGCGCATGGGATCAGTTACTTCGCCAAATACAACGGAGGTGTTTACGCCGCCTTTTTCAAATACATTCCCATTGGCAATTACCCGGGTTTTACCACCACCGCCTTCAGCACGCTGCCATTGGTCTTCTTTAAAGGTTGCCTTGCCATCTTCCTGCTCCAGGGCGGCGCAAATTTTGTCTTGCAGATCGTGTATATAATTAATCCATTGTTCTTTAAATCTCATATCGTCTGTTTCTCTTATGCTTGTATACCTTGTTGCTTGTATTCTTTCACTGCATCCACAAATG
>NZ_JBJMLX010000107.1:0-10692 GCF_045805085.1 Niastella sp. | reverse complement strand
TTGAATCATGGCCCCATTTTTTAAATATCTTATCATAGTAAAAGATACAGTTGCTCCACCGGTTACATTGATATGGGTTCGCAGAAAGAAGACTGTCGGCTTTTAACTGATAATCATTTGTAACGGTAAGGATTTGGTGGCTGGAATAAGAAGGTTCAATCAGTATTTTGCCTTTCCCTGATTTAACCAGGGCACACCTGTTATTATATAAGGCCGGGGGATTACCCATTGTATACTCCCGGAAATGTTGCCCATCGAAGCGTACCATTCCCATTTCAGTAGCCAGCCATAGAAAGCCATGGCTATCGAAAACCATGTCATTGATGCTGTTCTGGGGAAGTGCATTATCGCTGTTGTAATTGACAACGCTATAATCAGGCAGGTTGGTTTGTGCCTTTGATAGCATGAACATCAACATGCACAAAGCAGATAATACAAGCAGCCGGGAATGGGGGAATACCATACGGTTCTATATGGAACAAAAGTTTATAAAAGTCCAAATTACAATTAAATCGGCATCTATTCCTTCCAAATCTGAGTTGTCATTGCATTGCCGGCGCCGGTGAAAACAACAAAGTAACTGCCTTTTGCCAGGGTACTAACATCGATACTGGTTTTGGTTACACCCGCAGCCACCGGGATGGTTTGCCATACTTTGCCATCCATACCAATCACCCGAATAAAGATAGCATGGCTGTTAACGGAGCAGGAAACCGAAACCGGGGTATTGCCGGTAATCAGGCTGGGATAAACATTGAAGGGCTGTGCATTGACATGGTTGAAAGAAATGATGTTACTATAGTTGCTGGTACTGTTCCTTTCAACCGACTGTAGCCGGTAATAAACAATTCCTGCAGGAACATGTGTATCGGTGACCGTATATGTGTTCAGCATTCCTTCTTTAGCGGCTACCTGCTGCACCGGCGTAAATACAGAACCATCTGTGCTTCGCGCTGCGATATAATAACTCATATTTATTTCATCGGCTGTTTGCCAGGTCAGTTGAATTTGGCTGTTTTTCCGCTGACCGCTGAAGTGCAGCAGGGATTCGGCCAGTGCCTGGCAGGCGCTTAACTTATAGCTTTTACTGCTGGTGTTAGTACAACCGCCTACGGTGCTGTTAACGGTTACTTTATATGTTCCCGTGTCTGAAACCGTAACAGGGCTTATGGTAAGCGTGTTTCCGGTGCTGGTGCTGCCGTTGGGACGCAACCAGGTGTAACTGTAGAAAGGACTGGCCGGAAGGGTGAACGTGGCGGCGGCGCCAACGCAGGTACTGCCGGTAGTAACAACGTTGGGCATAGCCAGCGTGTCGATGGTAATGTTGCGCGAGTAGCTGTTGAGGCAGGCATCAGACATCAGAAATGTGTAGGTGCCTGGCGCCAGACCTGTGAATACGGGACTGGGCTGCAATGAGGTAGTGGTTGACCCTGCGATGATCCGGTATTGATAAGGCGCCACCCCGCCGGTGCTGTCGGGCAGCAGCGCTACCTGCCTGGTAGTACCGCAAAGGGCTACGGCAGCTGAGGGACTAAACGCTGGTTGTGTATAAACCGGAACGATGATGGTGTCTGTAATAACATCGCAGCCCGGATCGGCCATTCCCACGAATGCCGGATAATAGCCATTCTGGTACTGATAAGTCGCATAGTAGGTGCCGGCCGAAAGGTTTACAAGCGAGTCGTTAAAGCTGGTAGCTGAAGTGGTGAAGGGTTTGTTATAGATTGAATTGACGGTTACATTGGCAGCCGCCCATGATCCGTTCGACGTGGCATTCAACAGGATCTTATTGTTGTCCGTGCACCCTTTTACCAATGTGGCCCCGAATATGGAATGGCGCACATCCGTAGGCCCGAATGTGACCGTAACACTGTCCTTGTTCCCGCAATGATCGATGGCGTATAGCTTATAGGTGCCAGGTCCAAAATAACCAAGTCCCGCTCCGGAATACACATTTCTGGTGGTATCAGGGTAGGTATAGGTGTGTACCTTGCCGTCGGCAAAGGTCACGGAAGGAGGGCCGGATACCAATACGATATCAGCCTGCCGGTTACCATAATTGTACTGTATATAGAGCGTGGTTGTTCCCTCCTTACAGGAGGCATACGGCAAATTTTGAGTATAGGATATTTTAAATGAAGGCGCTACGGCCCAGTCAAAGAGTAGTGTATCCTTTCTGCAACAATCCTCTCTTATCACTTTATAACCGGTACCGCCCGGGTAACCGGAAAACATGGAATTATTGGTTTGCGTGGCCAACACGGCGCCGGAAGGGCTTACCAGTGTATAAGTTATAGTGCCGCAATGCAATGGCTGTGAAAAATTAGGATCATCAAATGTATACGTGTATTGATCGCCGCAACCTGACGGGAGTGTACCGTTGACCGACATATCCATGGACTCGGACAGCAGAACGCCACCATTTGAAGAAAAACCGCACTTATTGGTGACGGTTGTTTGCATGATATCTGGAGTGCCCGTAATGTGATGATACCGGATGCGGAAAGTATCATTAAAATTGCCGGAGTTAACAGCAGGAGCGGTGAGCACATGCGTCATAACCGAGCCGTTGGGCATCGTGGCCGTAATAGTATAAGGAGGATTGTAGTTGGATACATTAATGTCCAGGATAACGGCAAAAGAATCGCAGGCCAGGTATTGTCTGCTACTACCAGTAAGGGTAACAGAGCTGGACGCGGCGCTGAAGCTGACCGTACGGGTCTGGAAATTACCACAGGAATCGGTTACCTGGCAGGTATAGGTACCGGCGGGCAGACCGGTAAATACATTGCCAGCCTGCGGTCCCCTGGTAACGGGGGAAGGGCTGATAAGCGAATACGACAACGGCGCCCGGCCATTGGCATTAATGGTTATGGCGCCATCGCTGTTTCCAGGGCAGGTAGGTGATTGCGTAGTAATGTTCAAAGAAGGAACAGCGTATGTACCGGTAACCGTAAAATTTCTGGTAACAGAGGTATTACAATTATCGGTCACCTGCACGGTATAGTTGCCCGGCGACAGCGACTGTAATATATTCGATGATTGCGGTGGCGTTAAAGCAGGCCCTGCAATGATGCTGAATTTATAAGGCGTTGAGCCGCCCGATACCAGTACGGTAGCCATGCCGGATGCCTGGCAACGGCTTTCGGAGGCTGCGACGGAATTAATGACCAGCGGTGTAGTAGCAGGACACTGAGCTTTTGAGGTGAATATACACGCAAGCATCAGCAGCACGCACAGTGTAACCTGGCTTAGAGTACGGAACATTATTTTTGGTTTTCTGGGTAAGGAAGTTTGGATACAATTCGCCCGTTATTACAGGCGCGCCGCAAGGTATTTTTTTTGAACCGATGGAGTTATCGAAATACTTGGATGTTGTATGGGGTTGATTTAATATATAAGCTTTTGCCTATGTCAAACTAATTTGAAGTAATTTTGCTCTATACAACACATGCAAAACAAACTTCAACAAGCCTACGGTAATATCGACATCTATCTGTTTGATCAACTACTGAAGGGTCGTTATGACAACTGTAAAAAAGTGCTGGATGTTGGCTGCGGCAACGGACGAAATCTGATTTATTTTTTACGTAACGGTTACGAGGTTTTTGGTGTTGACCCAAATCCGCACGCTGTTGAAACAGTCAGGGAATTATCAGCCGCATTGGCCCCTGATAATCCCCCGGAAAATTTCATGGTTTGCGCAGCAGAAAATTTACCTTATACTGATGGGACATTTGACTTGATTATCAGCAGCGCGGTATTGCACTTTGCAAAGGATGTTCCGCATTTTGACAACATGGTGCAGACTATGTTTCGGGTTTTAAAACCAGGCGGGTACTTCTTTGCACGGTTAGCATCGGATATCGGGATAGAGCACCTGGTAAAACCATTAGGCAATGACCGCTATTTACTGCCCGATGGCTCAGAACGTTTTTTAGTTAATGAACAGGTGTTGTTAAAATATACCAATCAATTTGGTGTATTATATGAACCCATCAAAACAACCAACGTGCAAAATATGAGGTGCATGACTACCTGGTGTGTCCAGAAGCACTAAAATTAAGAAACATATACCCTCCGTGTAACAAATTAACCACAGAGGGTATAAAAAGCATTCTGCCTCAATCACCATTCGGCATGTTCGTTGCGTCCATATAAACAATTTCCCATTGATGTCCATCCGGGTCAGCAAAGCTGTGCTGATACATCCAGCCGTGGTCTTGCGGTTCGGTATAAATAGAGCCTCCCAATTCGGTTGCTTTTGTAATGGTTTGCTGTACTTCCTCGCGCGAGGCCGCATCAAGCGCCAGCAATACTTCAGTTGCCAGGTGTGCATCGCCTACCTCTTTTTTGGTAAAAGTTTTAAAATAGCTTTCTACCAACATCATTACATAAATGTGCTCACTTACCACCATGCAGGCGGCCTTGTCATCGGAAAATTGTGGATTAAAGCTGTAGCCAAGTCCGCTGAAAAATGCCTTTGACCGCTCCAGGTCTTTAACTGGCAGGTTGATGAAAATTTTTGTTGCCATAATTTAAATCTTTTAATTGTTGTTGAAGCACAAAATTGCGGCAACCGTTTTTCCCAAAAATTTACATATGTTGAGAAAAGGAAAAAATCTTTACTTATTCGCAAAAAATATCCGGCTTAGCTGCGTGGGGGTAATGCCAAGATAGGCGGCAATGTGTTGTTTCTTTAGTCTTTTCACTAAACCAGGGTATTTGCGGAGAAAATCATCGTAATTGGTTTTAGCCGATTCATACCGCAGCGATACTTCATAAGGTTCCTTTTCGATTATCCAATGCAGCTCCATATAGCGGATATAAAAAGCGGTGATATCGGGATAAATGGCAACAAGTTTTTTAAATTCCAGGAAATTGTATTCGAGCACAACGGTATCCTCCAGCGCTTTAATGGTAAAATTACCCGGCGACTGTGTGAGCGTAGCTGTCATGGAACCGGCAATTCGGTTCTCCGGGAAGAAATATTTAACTACCATGTCGCCGTTTTCGGCAGCGTAGTATTGATACATTAAGCCGCTCACAACAAAGGCAACCTTTTTGGGTGTCTGGCCTTCGGTAATAAAATAGTCACCCTTTTTGTAGGTATTTTCGCGGAGCAAAGCAGCCCACGCAGCTTCGGCCTGCCGCGAGAGTTCAGCGTAAGTTTTTATTTTTTGGAAGAAAACATCGTGGCTCATTAGCTAAAGATAGGAATCTTATTTGCCGCTACAATGAAGATATCAAAACATCCCTCATAAGCGTACTTCTATCTTTCCTTTCTTAAATTTCAAACACAGGAAGCTGGCCAGTTAATCAATTGGGCAATTATTTATTTAGTCGTTGAAATCCGACATTCCACATTTGCCAATGACGGTAACGTAAAGGGCTTGTGCATTGCCGCGAATAGACCTGATCCTGCCCATTTTATTGTTATTACTAAACTGATCATAATAATCAATTTTGACTGGTCCAAACGTACTCAATTTACCCTTTTTCTCATCACTTGAAAAGCTATCATAGTAGTCAATATTATAATTACCAAATGATTTCATTTTACCTTTCTTTTCATTACGTTCAAATGAATCATAGTAATCAATAGAAATATTTCCAATTGATTTTATTTTCCCTGTTTTTTGGTCATTATCAAAGTTGTCATAGTATTCAATATTTGTATTTCCAATTGATTTGATTTTTCCAACTTTCTCCTTATTGCTAAATTTGTCATAATAATCAATAGTAATACCATTTATTGATTTTATCTTACCCGCTTTTTCATCGCTCTCAAAGTAGTCATAGTATTCATCATCTGATTCATCACAAGCATACGCCTGCCATCCTTTCCTCCTCTTGCCATGCGCATTAACAGGGAAAATATCACCCGTAGAACTGATATATAAATCAATATCGTTAAGGGTAAAAACAATAGAATTAATGGTGAAGGCGTCCGTTGTGATCCTAACATTTATTTCGGTTAATTCCTGTGCTTTACAAAACCGGCCAGCAAATAATAAGAAGAAGACAAATAAGGAAGTAGATTTCACTGCAAATTCATTTATTTATTAATCGAATAAAAATATTGGTTCCAGCACTAAAGATAATATTGAAATGAATGAATTAAGGAGATTGAATGTAATAAATGGTTGTTAAAATGGCAATGCATTCGGGGATTTATACGACTAGGGCTTACTTAAATACAACGTTAAAAAACAAAGAAATCATTACTATTTTTGCTACACAAGATAAGGATCATGATTTATAAACAAGCGATACCACATTACGCACTGGCAGACTATATTGATTGCTATTGGTCAATAGAAGGCATAGGAAGTGAGCTGCATACAGAACGGATCTTTCCGGATGGGAGCCCAGGGATGGTATTGAACGTAGGCGAAAAATGCACTACCGACAACGGCCTCGTAACCATGCAACCTGGGAGCTCTTATTTGGTAGGCGCCATGACTTCTTACAAAGAAACCTATCTTAACGAAAAACATCATCTGATCGGCGTGTGCTTTAAACCAGGGATTTTTTCTCAGTTTTATAACGATTTGCCGCTGGCTGAAATTACGGAACAGACGGTAGAACTGGAAAAAGCGCTTGCGCCAGACACCAGCAAAATGAAAGAGATGTCGTTTGTTGGAGTTAAATGCATTTTTTCTCAAACGACTCAACGCACCCAAACAAGACCTTTCCTCTATTGTAACATGTATTAAAGAAGCCAGGGGACAAATCACTGTAGACGCTCTGGCCAAAAAGAATCACACTTCACCGCGACAACTGGAAAGAAGATTTCATAAACATATCGGTATCACCCCAAAAGAGTTCATTAACATCTCGAGGTTTCAACACGCCTTCTCAGCCATCAACCATAATAAAAACCGCAAAAGTTTATTGGATATTGCTATTGAGCATGGGTACTACGATCACGCACATTTAACAAATGAAATAAAGCGTTACACCGGCCTACCTCCTTCCGGATTATAATTTTGTCGCCTTTTTCCAAACTAGCTACTACACTCAATATTACCTTTGCCTTATGAGAAAGATAATTCTAAATTTAGCCACAACATTAGATGGCTTTATCGAGGGAACTACTGGTGAATTGGACTGGTGTATACTGGAGGAAGATATGCATTTCGATAGATTCCTGGAATCCATTGACACCATCTTCTATGGGCGAGTAAGTTATGATCAATGGGGCAATTACCAGCCTGACGCATCTGCATCGGATATGGAGAAGCAGATCTACTCAGCCATCCAGTCCAGGGAAAAATTCGTTTTCTCCAGCCAATCAAGAGTAGATGATAAAGCCACCTTCATTAGCACCGATGTAATAACACTGGCAAAAAAGATCAGGAACCAACCTGGAAAAGATATCTGGCTCTATGGAGGTGCCAGGCTGATCACCACGTTTATAGAAAACAACCTGATAGATAAATATATGATCTCTGTTCATCCAACTGCATTAGGCGGGGGTAAGCCCTTGTTTGATATATCTGCCAGACTGGACCTGGTCCTGGCAGAAACAAAAGTATTCAAGTCGGGCGTAGTGCAACTGATCTATACTTCCAAAATCATGTAGTGATAAAGGGCCTTAAAAGAATTGCACCAACCCGAAGGCTGGTGCAATATTGTTAGAAATATTCTTGTTTTGATTATTGCTGCTGATAAGCGCCCATGTCAACCGCTCCATTCACTACACGGGGCTTTCCATCAAGATCCAGTTCTGAAGCATCAGTGATCCAGGAAGGATTGCCTGTTTTTAAACAAGGGCTTCCAGTTTTCACATGCAGGTCAGGACTTGTTGCGATACTGTTGAAAAGCGGATCCTTAAAGAAAGAATGCGCGTCTTGTGCCGTACCGGTTTTATAGGCAGAGAAAGAGCTATAACTTTTGTTGCGCCAGTTGATGTTGATGTCGGAAGCATTTCCAGTCTGTGTATACCAGTCATTGTAGTCAATGACATTCCCCGTTTGCGGCGAAATATTCTCCAATGAGAACAGGGTATTCTGACTATTGGTATAAAAAACATTGTTCCCGATGGTGCAATTGGAGGCCTTTGTCATATAAAATTCGCCGGAACCATCATTGTTGGTATTGTTTTTAAAAAAGCTGTTATTCCTGATCATACAATTAGTCACCTGCCCGGTTGTACCCGAGTCGTATCCGCCAATGGCAATTCCCGTAACCTCGTTAAGATAAATCAGATTATTAGTAACGGTGATATTACTGGCCGTGCCATTCTCTTCATTGCCTATTTCAATTCCATAACCATTCTGATAAGTTATATTCCGATCAATTTTAATATCCTTACCTCCATCAACATAAATGCCGCCGCTTGTAGCATAACCGGCCTTGTTATTGAAGCACACATTTCCCCTGATAAGACCATTCCGAGACTGGTCTAATGTGGAATTGGAGCTTACTCCATAATGCCCTATGGCCGCAATTCCAATGTTCGAATTGTCGTGTACTTTGTTGTTGGTAATAGTGAATCCGTCGATGTTACCATCTAAAGATAATGATTCGCTAAAGCCGGTAACATTACCGGTGAATTCACAACTATCAATAACCAGGTTCGTAATAGCATTTGCCTGAGCAGTTCCATAACCGAACGCAATGAATGGTTGAGCATTTTGATTGCTATTTGGTGTTGTAGATGCACTGCTGGTCCATTTAATATTTTTAAACGCCACATTGTGGAAGGTCAGATTGCTTACCCCACCGGTTTTATTTGCCGAAACCAGCACGCCTATGGCATTGTTCTTTGTAATATTCTGAACCGTAAGATTGCTGAAAACGAGATTGCTTTTGTCGGTGATGGTAAGAATGGTAGTGCCTGAATTCTTTGACCCGTCTATGATCACCTGTTCACCATTGTAATTCGTAAATGTAACAGGATTTCCCGCAGTACCGCTAACCTTTACGGTCAATTGCTCATAGTAAGTACCGCCTTTGATCATTACCTGACTGCCCGCTACGGCAGTATTAAAGGATTTCTGGATCGTTTTCCAGGCTGTGGTAAGGGTAAGACCATCGTTTGCGTCGTTGCCCGCCGCTCCATCAACATAATAAACACGAACTGCAGACGCACTGACAGGAGTACCTTCAGGATCCTTCTCAGCATTCACAGAACTTTCTTTTTTACAGGAAAAACAAAGAAACAGGACAGATAGAAAAAAAATGTTACGCATTAACATAAGGTTTGATTGTTAAGGTAACCTACATGAAAAAATAGTGCCGGTTTCTTGCAATTGAAAGAAGATAATAATTATCCAATGTGAATTACTTTTTACATTATAAATTTCTTCAATTCCTTTCGATGGTATCAGTTGCCCTGAAAAGACCGCCTGAACGCAAGCGGTGACACGTGGGTCTTTAGCTTAAAAAACTTACTAAACGACTGTGGATGTTCAAAGCCCAGTTCATAGGCAATTTCGCTGACGGAATGGTCGGTGGTCGACAATCTTTCTTTAGCCTTCTCAATCAGCTTTTCGTGAATATGCTGCTGTGCGCTCAACCCGGTCAACGCCTTGAGTAAACTACTAAGGTACTTCGAAGAAACATGCAGGTGATCAGCCAGATACCCTACCGTGGGCACTCCTTTTTTGATAAAGTCTTCTTCATTAAAATAAGCTGTCAGCAGGTCTTCCATTTTTTCCAGGAGCTTATGGCCTGCCTTTTTACGAGTTAAAAACTGCCGGTTATAGAACCTTTCTGAATAAATGAGCAGTGTCTCTATCTGCGAGATAATTATGTGCTGACTATATTTATCAATATTCGCCTGGTATTCCTGCCTGATCTCCTGGATAATACGCCCTAACAATTGCTCTTCTTTTTTAGATACGAACAAAGCTTCATGAATAGTGTACCCGAAATATTCATAGTTCTTAATAGTCTTACTCAAGGAAGTGTTCCATATAAAGTCAGGGTGCACGAGGAGCATCCAGCCTGACCTTTCAACGGTTGCATCTACATCTCTGGCAAGGCTGAATACCTGGCCGGGCGCAATAAAAAACATAATACCTTCATCAAAGTCGTAGGCCTGCTGTCCATACCTGATACTTCCACCCATATTCCGTTTTAAGGCGATGAGGTAAAAGTCAAATACCCAGTTTCGATTTAATTGTTCGGAAGTAAGGTGTACATCGGCATAATTAACCACGCTGATCAAAGGATGTTCCGGTGCAGTCAATCCGCGGGTCCGATGAAATTCAGTAATGGTTTTAACCCGTTGAATGTTGGTCATATGCTAATAAAATAACTGTATATATGTTAAAGTAACAAATCAAAGGGAACTTTAAAAACTAAAATTCCCTTTGATACCACCACTATACCAGGCTTAGTCTTCCTGCTGGTAAGCTGCGGCAAAGTCCTTCGCAAATTGGGCCAGTTTAACTTTGCCCAACGCTGGCCGATTGCGATAATAATCCTCATACAATTTTCCGTTGCCCTGACTGGCCTGCATTTCTATAAAGCCTTGAGCAACCTGAGGGTTAAACCCGATGTCTAACCAGGCGTTTAAAAGCTGTTCATCCGAAATAACTTTCCATTGCAGGTCAGGCTTCCCGATCGCCTTTCCAAGCGCTTGCGCGATCTCATTAGGCGATACCTCGTCACTGGCAATATAACGCCAGGTTCTTCCCCTAAAAGGCTGCTCTATCTCTTCTGCAATCACCGTTGCGA
>NZ_JBJMLX010000106.1:0-30016 GCF_045805085.1 Niastella sp. | reverse complement strand
TCCCAACAGCGGCCCGTAAGTATACCCCGCCAGGTCAAGTATTTTATCGATGATACTACGGCTTCCTATCCGGTAAAAGATCATAATACAAATAAGGAATATCACGGTAAATGAAAGGTGTACAGTTAGTCTTAATTTCTTCTGTTGCTTTTCGGTAAGGTCGGTGCGACGTTTCAGGCCCAGTATATCTATACAAAAAGAAGAGGTCAGTGCAGTAAGCGCGCCATCGGCGCTGGGGAATAAAGCGCTGATCAAAGCAATAATAAAGATGATAGAGATAGCCTGCGGCATCATATGCAATGCCATTGTAGGAAATAGTTTATCGCCTATGATATTTTTGTTCTCAGCTATAAACTGCATTTGGGTGCCGGCCTGGCTATAATGTGCGCCATGGTCCAGCGCATACAGGTATAACAAACCACCCAACAACAGGAACAAAAAGTTTACCCCTGCACTCACCAGGTTAAAAGTGATCATATTCTTCTGTGAATCCTTCAGGGTTTTTACACTAATGTTCTTTTGCATCATTTCCTGGTCAAGCCCAAACATGGAGATGGTGATGAAAGCCCCGCCAATGATCTGCTTTAAAAAGAACCCACCACTTCGTGGATCTGTATTAAAAATGGTAGTGTATCCTTTTTCGGTAAGCGTTTGCATGGCTTCCCCTACTGAAATATGCATGTTATTTAAAATATACACCACTGTTGCCACCAGTCCTACCAGCATCAGGGTTGTTTGTAAGGTATCAGTATAAACAATGGTTTTTACTCCGCCTTCAAACGTATACAGCAAGATCATCAATAGAATAATAAGCGCAGTAACAACAAAGGGAACACCAAAGCTTTTTAAAATAAACTCCTGCAATACATATATCACCAGGAACAACCGGGCCGTGGCGCCAACGGTGCGGGAAATAATAAAGAACAGGGCGCCCGTTTTATAGGCAATGGTACCGAATCGCTTTTGCAGGTAATTATAAATGGAAGTAAGGTTCATTTTATAATACAGCGGCAACAGCACAAAGGCCACCACCAGGTAACCAAAGAAATAACCGATCACTACCTGGAAATAAGCAAAACCTTTATGCACATCACCCGCAAAATCACCTACTGTACCGGGTACCGATACAAACGTAACACCGCTCAGTGAAGTACCCACCATACCAAATGCCACTAGCATCCAGTTTGAATTGCGGTTACCTATAAAAAACGAATCGTTGTTCGAATTCCGGGAAGTAACCCACGCAACAACCAGCAACAAAACAAAATAACCGATCACAAAAGAGAACAACAGGGGTGCAGACATAATGTAATGATGATTAAACGGTTCATTAAAGTCGGATAAGTTATTGCGCTAAAAGCCTGAATAGAAGATGATTTGCGCTGCTGGGAGTTTTCATCTGATTAATTCCCCAATTAAATTCCGCTCATTGCTTCCCTTTCTCCCTGTTCAGACTTAGGGTCTGAAGGTAGCAAAAATGTGTTTTACTATTGCTGATAATCCATTTATCTTAGTGGCTGACAGGCATATTTTTAACAATCTATGCCGGTATTAAAAACAGCCAACATGAAGTTAGAATCGGTAGTAGTATTTTGCGGATCGAAGAACGGACAAAACCCCAATTATGTAAAGCACACGGCAGAACTCGGCAAGCTCATTGCCTTGTTAAACCTGCGTATGGTTTATGGGGGCGGTAAAGCCGGGTTAATGGGTGTAATTGCCGATTCAGTACTGGCCAATGGTGGTAAGGTAATGGGCGTTATTCCCAAAATTCTTACAGAATGGGAAAGCCAGCATACAGGGTTAACGGAATTATTTGTAGTGCCTGATATGCATACCCGAAAAAAGATGATGTATGAAATGGGCGATGCCGCCATCGTATTACCCGGCGGTTTTGGCACCCTTGACGAACTATTTGAAATGCTTACCTGGAATCAACTCCGCATCCACGACAAGAAAATATACATCCTGAACACCGATGGTTTTTATAATCACCTGCGGTTGCACTTACAACAATTGAAAAAAGAAGGCTTCCTGTATGAATTACCGGAAGAGCGGATCATCTTCTGTGATACTCCCGTAGAGATCTTTAATAAAATTGGTTAACTGGTGGGTGCGCCTACCAGCCTTTTTAAAATCCTATATTATAACCAAAATTAAAGAAGGCCCGGTTGCCATATGGGCTGCGCTCATTCTGTAACAGGTCGTAATTGGCCGTTACAATAAAATATCCCCTGCCGGCAGGGATCGCTGCACCTAATCCGCCTAATAAAGACGGAACGATCTTGTTAGGCAATTTTGCATCAGGCTCACCATTATAAAAATGATATTTCAACCAGGTATAGTTGGCTTCGGGTTGTACCTGTACGAAAATATATTCAATCGGGTAAAAGCGGCCGAAGACATTCAAACCCGTTACTCCATATTGTTCTTTATAGTTTTGATTGATATTGCCAAAATCATATTTATAGCTGGATAAAATAAAGTTTACGCCAGCTCCCGCAGCCAGGTAGCGGTTAAACCGGTAGCCAATTTGTGGCGATACATTTACCAGGGTTGAATAATTACCAAAGGCCAAACCAAAATTACCGCCAAAGAACAGTTTGCTTTTATCAAAACCTCCAACTTTAGTTCCTTCCTCCTCCCCATCCTGGGCCACAGCAACCACACTGCAAAGCGCAACCAAACAGGCAGCCAATAAATATTTCTTCATAGCCATTAATTTGCTGCAAATTAGTGAATGGGGAAATTCGCCAACAAGTTACTTCTGTTAAGATGTTGGTAATAGCGTAAAACACCATGTATATCAATCAATAAGATAAACCTTGGAATCATGTGGATAAATACTGCCAATTCACCCGTTTTTAGATAATTATCACTTATCGAACACATTATACCTGAATAATTATATTTATAGCTCACGTACCCACTCCGGGGTATTTGATTTATTGGGTTTTGTTATTACTTTTATTGTGTCCATCCATTGAAAGCCATAAGGATTAACCGTTTGTAGCTTATCAACACCACAAATCCTTGGAAATACTCCCCAAAACCTGATTAACTCCTAGCATGTGTTAATCTAACAATCCTGTAAAGCCGTTTTGTACCAATTGAACTTGATCCCTGGCAGCCATATCCCCTGCAATGTTATTTTCAATACCTGTGCGAACCGTACGTATCCATATGTCCTTGAGAAAACAAACTATTGTTTTCAGCAATTAACGTACGAGAATGAGAAGATGTATTCTGGCTATTGATGATAGCAAAGCAATAAGGTTCTTATTGCACACGGTACTTGGAAAAGATTACCAGGTAATTACCGCCCCCGATGCCTGTTCGGCCATGTTCTGGTTAGCGAAAAAGAATTTGCCCGATCTGATTATCGCCGACCCGCAATTGCCCGATGTGCAGGACTGGGAACTGATCGCCGAATTTTCGTCGAGCGCTCTTTACCGCGATATACCCCTGATTGTTTTGTCATCACTGGATAAAGATGTCACGGCGGCTAAATGCCTTAAATATGGTATAGCCGATCATTATACGAAACCCTTTAACCCGCTTGATTTAAGTGAAACAGTTCAAAAGCTCATGAGCAGGGTGGCTTCAAAATTGAATGAGAACGAAGTGAACTAAGCCGGCATTTTAACCGGGATTGAAAAACAAAAACTGATGGTATGGAACTAACGCTACCTACTAAAAAAATAATTAATACATACAAGCGCTATAGCTTGCCTGTAGAAAAAGAACCGACTGATATAAAAAAGTTGCAGTTCTTTTATATCGGTACGCAAACCCGTTATACCGAAAAGCTGCAGGAGTACTTCGAATTCGGTTATACTACAACCAGCGCTGCTAATGCTATTTATACTTTAAAGCGGCTGATGAAGAAAGCTGATGAGGTTACCATCCCTTCTATGGTGATTGCCGACGGAACGCTGGGAACGGAACACCTGGTAGAGCTGCATAAATTCATTTACAGCCATAAAATAATGGCCGATGTGCCTTTTATTGTTGAAGCAACAGGATTGGCGCCAGAGGAGTTAAACCGCTTTAAACGGTATGAGTTTATCGATGAGCTGTTATTCCTGAATGAATTTACCGCCCCAGCCCTGGTGCGCAAGCTGAGCTTTCTGCAAAGAATGAAACAGAAGCGGGTACAACAACCCGAAACCTGTAAGGTGGAAACTTCCTTCCGTCCGTATGCTAATGTAAAGGCTGTGGTGAAAAGAGGTCTGGATCTGTTGATCGCGGCTGTATTCCTGGCGGTATTAGGGCCTTTAATGCTGCTGATCGCCCTGGCGGTAAAACTCGATACGGGTGGACCGGTTCTTTATACAACGTTAAGGACAGGCCGCGGTTATCGCATATTCAATTTGTATAAGTTCAATACTATCATACAGGATGCTGCGAAGAAGAAAAGCGGCATTACGATCAGCCGGGTAGGTATGTTCCTGCGCAAGACCAGCCTCGATGAACTGCCCCAGCTGCTAAATGTATGCCTGGGAGATCTGTCGCTGGTTGGCCATCGGGCATTGCCGTTATACGAAGCAGAAAGACTTACCACTAATATCAACGCCCATCATTTTTTAGCTCCGGCTGGTCTTACCGGCTGGCAGGTACAGAAAAATGACCAGATGGTTATGCCGGTTGAAGCGCCTTTGGCGCCTGCAACAGACAAATCTGATCTGTTGTACGATATCTGGTTGATGGCCAACAAGCCTGCAGCTGCCATTCAAAAGACGAACGCCTGATTTACCTATGCACGATTTAATAAGCCCAATCCCCTGCCAACTGGTGGGGGATTTTCTTTGGGGGGCAGAGGGCAAAGGGCAAAGATGGCTCGCGGGATGTAACATTTCCCACTATTTTCATTTCTCACTCCTTTCATCTCTCGCCTCTTTATCAACGCTATCGACTCTTTCAACGCTATCAACTTCCAACTTTATTACCCGTAACCCTCTTCTACCTCGTTAACCAGTTAACTTGTTAACTCGTCAACTGATCAACTCATCAACTGCTCAACCCATCTCCCTTAAAAAAAATCCCCCGGTAAAACCGGGGGAAGTATAGTTGATTTCAGCTGAAAGTTTCTATTCTTTATCCTACAGTGGAAGCACCTTCTACCAGCACGGTAACTTTATTATTTACCACCTCAACAAAACCACTTTGGATATCATAAAAAGCCAGGTGATTGCTTTTATCTTTTAACACTTTTACCCTTCCGGATGCCAGTGCGCTTACCAGCGGCGCGTGTTTTTCAAGCACTTCAAACTTACCGGTTATACCAGGCAGTTGAACGCCATACACTTCACCACTGAACAGCTTTTTCTCCGGAGTTAATATTTCAAGGTTCATATTATGTGTTATATAGTGCTTGCCCGTCCGTAGCCTTGGCGAAGGCGGGTGCTAAAGTTGATAATTGGTTTATTAACCCTGGGCCTGCGCCAACAGCTTCTTACCTTTTTCGATGGCATCATCGATGCTACCAACCAGGTTGAACGCTGCTTCAGGATATTCATCTACTTCACCATCCATGATCATGTTAAAGCCGCGGATAGTTTCTTCGATGGGAACCAGTACCCCTTTCAAACCGGTAAACTGCTCAGCCACGTGGAAAGGTTGTGACAGGAAGCGTTGTACTTTACGGGCGCGGAATACGGTTTGCTTATCTTCTTCACTCAACTCATCCATACCGAGGATGGCGATGATATCCTGTAACTCTTTATAACGTTGCAGGATCAGCTTCACCCGGTTAGCGGTGTTGTAATGGGCGTCACCTACAATTTTCGCTGTAAGGATCCGGCTGGTAGAATCCAGCGGGTCAACCGCAGGATAGATACCTAAGTCTGCGATCTTACGGCTTAATACAGTAGTAGCATCCAGGTGGGCGAAGGTAGTAGCCGGAGCGGGGTCAGTTAAGTCATCCGCAGGTACGTACACCGCCTGTACTGAAGTGATTGAACCGTTTTTAGTTGAAGTGATACGCTCTTGCATCAGACCCATTTCAGTAGCCAGGGTTGGTTGGTAACCTACTGCTGAAGGCATACGTCCCAACAGGGCTGATACTTCAGAACCTGCCTGGGTGAAACGGAAGATGTTATCTACGAAGAACAGGATGTCGCGGCCTTTGCCTTGTCCATCACCATCACGATAATACTCAGCGATAGTAAGACCACTCAGGGCCACACGGGCGCGGGCGCCTGGAGGTTCGTTCATTTGTCCGAATACGAAAGTAGCTTTTGATTCGCTCAGTTCTTTCATATCCACTTTGCTCAGATCCCAGCCACCATGCTCCATGCTATGGATGAAATCTTTACCATATTTCATAATACCTGCTTCGATCATTTCACGCATCAGGTCATTACCTTCACGGGTTCTTTCTCCCACACCAGCAAACACTGATAAACCAGAGTATGCTTTCGCGATATTATTAATAAGCTCCTGGATCAATACGGTTTTACCCACACCAGCACCACCGAATAAACCGATCTTACCACCTTTTGCGTATGGCTCGATCAGGTCAATTACTTTAATACCGGTAAACAGTATTTCAGTAGCAGTGCTCAGGTTTTCGAATGCCGGGGGTTTGCTGTGGATAGGGCGGCCACCAGTTTTGGGTACAGCAGGTAAACCATCGATAGGATCGCCGGTTACATTGAACAAACGACCTTTGATAGCTTCACCAATTGGCATGGCGATAGCAGCGCCGGTATCTGTTACTACCATTCCCCGTACCAGGCCTTCAGTACCATCCATGGCAATACAGCGTACGCTGTCTTCACCAAGGTGTTGCTGAGCTTCCATTATCAGTACTTCACCATTTTGGCGCTTCAATTCAAGCGCGTTATAGATTTCAGGGAGTTTTCCTTCAAACTGCACGTCCACTACAGCACCGATAATCTGCTTGATCTTACCAACATTTGGCATAATATAGTTTGATTTTGCGTGAGCGTTTAATTAGGGTTTTGATTTACAACACTTTACCAGCGCTTTCAACCAAAATTTTCAATTTCGGCTGCAAAGGTAAGTGAACGAAGGATATTTTGACACTTTGAAGGCAATAGAATTTTTAACACAACACAATACCCAGCCGGCAGCTTTTAGTTGAAAATCAGGTTAGTTGCCGGTTTGCGCCATTTCTCCCTCTAACTTGGTGGCTTCCAACCCTCAACTGGCGCCCAATCTGGCATGCCATTTTCTTCATTACCGCTTTTTCGCTTTATTTGTACTTTGAATATGGACTATGCGATATCCTTATATCCAAACATGCAATTAACTGAAGTTACTACAGCCACAGCAGCCAAAGATTTCATCAGGGTCAATGTTGAACTAAACCAGTCCAACCCTAATTACATCCGTCCGCTCGATAAGGATGTGGAAGAAGTCTTTAACCGCGAAAAAAACAAGGCTTTCCGCCATGGCGAATGTACCCGCTGGGTTTTATATGACAATGAGGGTCAAGGCATTGGCCGCATTGCCGCTTTTGTAAACAAAAAGTACAAAAACAAAGGCGATGAGTTTCCTGTGGGCGGTATTGGCTTTTTCGATTGTATAAACGACCAGTTTGCCGCCGACATGCTTTTTGATGTGGCCAAACACTGGTTGTTGCAACGGGGCATTGAAGCCATGGACGGGCCCATTAACTTCGGCGAACGCGACCGGTGGTGGGGATTGGTTACCGAAGGCTTTCAGGAACCGCTGTATTGTATGAACTATAATCCGCCGTATTACAAAAAGCTTTTCGAAACCTATGGATTCCGCCCATTCTTCAACCAGATCTGCATTGGCCTGGATCCCAAGAAAAAACTCAGCGATAAACTGCACGAACGGCACGACCATTATGCAACCGCTGATTACCGGTGCATTCCCATCGATAAAAAGAAGATTGAGAAATTCGCCGCCGATTTTGCTTATGTATATAATAAAGCCTGGGCCGGCCATGGTGGGTTAAAGGAGATGAGGAAAGAACAGGTGATCCTGATGTTCAAAAAAATGAAACCGGTGATGGATGAACGCATCATCTGGTTCACCTATCATAAAGAAACGCCGATCGCCATGTTCATTAATCTGCCCGATCTGAACCAATGGTTTAAATACCTGAACGGGCAATTCAGCTGGTACCATAAGTTGAAATTCCTGTGGATCAAAAAAACCAAACCCTGTAAGAAATGTACCGGGCTGGTATTTGGCATTGTGCCTGAATTTCAGGGGAAGGGGATCGATGCGTATATGATCGTTGAATCGGGTAAGGTGATTCAATGGCAAACACCATATACCGAATATGAAATGCAATGGATTGGCGATTTCAATCCTAAAATGCTGAATGTTGCTGCCAGCTTAGGCGATACCTTCCGCAGCCGCGTGCTGACTACTTACAGATATTTGTTTGATAGAACAAGAGAGTTCAAACCACACCCGCATATTAGTTAACATTGAAAATCGAATGCTGAAGGATAAACACTCCAACATTCGACATTCAATATTCGACATTTATTATTGTTTAGTGGCCCAGTTCACGGTTTCCTTAATGCCATCCGAATACGACGTGGGCGTAAATCCAAACGCTTTATTGAACTTATCGGAGTTAAATAAATAGGGGCTTTCGTTCTGGTAATTCATTTCTTTTAATTCTTTCAATGTCCGGTCAAACAAACCGGCTAATGACAACATCCAATTTGAGATTACAGAAATGCCATCTGGTTTGTGCATGGCAGCCGCTGTTTGTTGTACAAACTGCCGACCGGTGATCGGTTCACTGGCCGTGGGCAAATGCCAGGTTTGGCCAAATGCCTCGGGTCTGTTTGCCAACAGGTACAATGCTTTTGCCGCATCGGGCACATAAGTTATGGAGTGTGGTTGATCGGCGCTGGCCAACCACTGGGCCTTCTTTCCCTTTAACAGATTCTGCACCACGAGCAGGTTCGGCACACTGGTCTTAAACCCGATAGGACCATAAAAATCTGCACAGCGGGCAATCAAGGCCTGCAGGTTGCCGGCTTTCGTTTCCTGTAACAACTGTTTGGCAATTGCCGCTCTTACTTTCCCTTTCTTACTACAGGGATTGAAAGGCGTTTCTTCCGTCATCCAGCCATTGACCTTCCCGTACATATATACGTTATCGAAGAATAGTAATCGCGCCCCGGTTTCTTTACAGGCATTTATCACATTCGTCATGATCACCGGCCATTGTGCACGCCATATGCGCAAATCGTAGGGCAACCCTATCAGTAAATAAACAACGGACGATCCTTTTATTGCCTGTAAAGTTTGTTCATAATTGGTAGCATCTGCCGCTACGCTTTCCACCCCAGGTACTGTTTTGGCAGTCCTGGACACTACCCGTACTTTTTCCTGTTTATTCAATAAAACCGGTAATAACTGATCGGCCACAGCGCCTCCGGCGCCAAAGATTGTGTGAATGTTCATAGTATAATGTTCAATTTATTTTAAATCCAAGCTTAATGTCCTTTATTCTAACTATTGCCCATCGATCTTAGGTGCTAACAATTTATATAATACCGGTGTAACTATTCTTGTCAACAAGGTTGAGCTTATCAACCCCCCAATGATAACCAATGCCAGCGGTGAATATAATGGATTATTTTCCATTACCAGCGGCAGCAATCCACCAATGGCCGTTAAGGTGGTAAGAATAATGGGCACAAACCTTGTTTCACCGGCTTCCTGTATGGCTTTGTCGAGACTCATTCCCTGTTTACGCAACTGATCGGTATAATCAACCAGCAAAATAGAGTTCTTCACTTCAATCCCGATCAACGCTATCAACCCGATCACCGCAACAAAAGAGAAGGTATTGCCCGTAGCCAATAACATCAACACGGCGCCGATAATTCCCAAAGGTATTACAGACAATACGATCAACGTGCCGCGGAATGTTTTAAACTCCAGGATCAGGGTTCCCAATATTCCGAATACAGTTATCAATACAATAGTGCCTAATCCGCCAAAGCTTTCCTGACTGGCTTCTACTTCACCGGCTGCTACATAATGCGAATTGGGCGGAAAATGCATGGCGTCAAGCTGCCTGATGATCCCCTCGGTTAATTTACCGGTATTAAAACCGCTTTGTACAAATGCAGTGGCTACGGTATAGCGGTCCTTATCGTAGTGTTTAATGGTAACGGGCGAAGTTTCGAAACGAATATCGGCCAGTTGGTTCAACGGAATAGAAGCGCCTTTTACACTGGTGACATATATTTTGCTGAACGCATCAAAGGTTTGGCGTTCGCCGCGGGGCAGGGTAACCGTGATATTGTATTCATCCCCGTTTTCTTTTCTGAAAGTACCAATGTTCAATCCTGCTACCGCCATGCGAATGGTACGGTCAATATCATTGATGGGCACGCCTAACAACCCGGCTTTCTCTTTATTCACTTTTACCTGCAGATCGGTTTTCAGGGTGGTCAGCTCATTGTTCACGTAAATGGTGCCGGGTGTTTTCTTCAGCATAGCTTCTACCTTAAAGGCCAGGCTGCGCAAAGTATCCAGGTCTTCGCTAAACAGGCGGATGGCTATCGGTGCTTCCACCGGCGGGCCCTGTTCAAAATCCTTTACCTCGATTTTCGCATTGGGATAGTGCCTGAATTTTATCCGCAGCTGATCGATCAGTTTTCTTTTTTCCGCAGGCGGTGTTTCTTTCAACTGAACAAACAATTGCGCATAGTTGCTTACTTCGTTTTGCGGGATCACATTGTAATAAATACGTGGGTTACCGCGGCCTACATTGGTGGCGTAATTCTTCAGGTCAGGGATACTGTTGATCTCTTTTTCCACGTACCGCGCTACCTGGTCGGTCGCCTGTAAACTGGTGCCTAATGGGGTTTCAATATTTATTAAGAACATTGGTTTTTCTGAAGCAGGGAATACACTAAACCCTACAACAGGCACCAGGGCCAGCGATCCTGCAAAGATCGCCAGTGCTATCAATAACGTAGTAACAGGACGGGTAATAGCGCTGTGTAATAACCGGCGATACGACCCACCAATGAACTTTTTCAATCCCCGCATGAACAGGTTGCCTTCGGGGTTTTCATGACTGCTTAAGATACGGCTCGAGAGGAACGGCACGATTGTAAGTGACACAAACAACGAAGCCAGCACGGTGGTTACTACAGCCGCGGGTAAACTGCGGATAAAATCTCCTGCACCCTCGGGCAGGAACATCAGCGGTAAAAAAGCAAAGATCAACGTAACCGTACAACCAATTACCGCCAGGCCTATTTGTTTGGTAGCCGCCATGGCTGCCTCCCGCCTGCTATAGCCCATACGCAAATAGCGCTCTATATTTTCAACTACCACAATACTATCATCAACCAGCAGCCCCAATGCTACCACCATACCTACAATACTCAACTGGTTTATGGTTATGCCAAACATATCCAGCAAAAACAAACCAATAGCCAGCGACAAGGGAATGGAGATCATTACTACAATAGAGGCGCGTACCCCTAATGGCAACAACGTTAATAACACCAGGAAGATGGCAATGGCGAAGTCGCGAGTAAAGCCGCCTAACCGGGTATGAACGCTTTTTGCATTATCAAAGCTTTGATCGAAGGCAATGCTTTTGGGTAACTCTTTCTGGAATTTTTCCAGCACAGGTTTTATTTGCTTCTCTACATCAAAGATGTTGGTACCCATTTTACGGCTGGCGGTTACAAATACACCACGTTTGCCATTCAGGCGGCCTATATAGGTTTGTTCTTCATAATTAAAATTAACCTCGGCTATATCTTTTACATAAACCAGTTTGCCATTTACGTTGCTGACAATCGTATTCTTTATTTCTTCTACGCTTTTATAATCGCCACTGGTTTTTATGTTGAACTTCTTCTCCCCCATTTCAATACTGCCACCGGGAATGTTCACATTTTCGCTTTGAATAGCGCCCAGCACTTTATTGAGCGGAATACCATACTGCGCCAGTTTTTCAAGCTGCAACGATACGCGAACCTGTTGCTGGGGAAATGCCCAGTTATCAACGTTCTTTAAAGTTTTAATTTTTTCCAGCCGTTCTTTTAAGGTCTTGCTCCATTCTTCCAGATCTTTATAGGGCGTGGTTTCGCTCATGAGGGCTATTTGCAGAATGTTTACATCGGCAGGACTGAACTTTAAAATATTGATATCGGTCACATCCCGTGGCAGTTGGGTTTTCAACGCATCTACTTCTCTTACCACATCCTGGTACTTTTTATCGGGATCGCTTTCATATTTAAACTCCACCTGTATTACGGCCAGGCCATCATCGATACGGCTGATAATACGTTTGATGTCATCCAGCTCGTTCATTCTTTTTTCAATGGGGTCAACCACCAGTTCTTCCATGTCTTTCGGACTGGTACCAGGATACACCACCACCAAACTAAAGGTGGGCGCCTGAAAATCGGGGTCTTCTCCCCGGGGCATATTCAACAGCGAATTAACGCCTATAGCAATCAGCATCACAAACACAATGAGTGTGAACTGATAATTTTTTACTGAGAAGTCAGTTATTTTCATAACAGCCTGATTTGAATTTGTAACGATTTTTATTACGCGGGAACCGAAAAAATGAGTTGATATTTTCTGATAGTTTGTTCGTACCATTGGGTCAGCACGGACATCATTTCATCACTGATGGTAGTATTCTTTTTCATACTTGCTATTTTATCACTTTCACGAATGATTTATCTGTGAGGTAACCTACGCCTTCTGTTACTACTTCGCGCGCACTGTCAAGACCGCTTATAATGGCCGCCTTGTTGTTTTCCAGGAAGGCAATGGTCACTTTGTTTTTAGTAACGGTTTTACCATCGGCATTTATGGTGTATACATAACCGGTTTTATCAGTTGCTTCGGTCAATGCTTCCACCGGCACCATGGTAACTGTTTGTTCACCGGCTGGTTGCAATTTTACCGTGGAGAATAAACCGGCGGCAAAGCGGGCGTTACCGGGTAATACTTTTACTTCTATTTCATAGGTACCGCTCGATACATCGGCGCCCTGTGCTATCTCCGTGATGATGCCGGTAAATGTTTTGTTGGGATAGGCGTCTATTTCTACAGAAGCCTTCTCTCCTTTTTTCAGCACCGCCCAGTCTTTATCCGATACCCCAAAACGGATCACCCAATCGTTCCCGGCGGTTCCATTGAATTGAAACACCGGTGAACCTGAACTGGCCAGTTCACCTTCATTCATTAATTTTTTGAGAATGGTTCCGCTTTCGGTAGCACGTATTTGCGCGTACTGTTGGTTGAACCGGGCAATGCGTAAGCTTTCTTCTGCAACCGTTAACTGCGTACCGGCATTCTGCACCTGTTCCAACGTAGCTACGGTATCGTTATATAAATTCCTGACCCTTGTTACATCGCGCTGTACTTTTTCAACACCCTGCGCCGCCTGTTGTACCTGGGCATTTATCTCGGTCAGATCGAGCGTGGCAAGCAGTTGTCCCTTAGCCACATGATCGCCTTCCTTTACATAGATCTTTGAAATAATGCCGCCTATTTTGAACGACAACCGCGCTTCAGCTGTAGAAGCCATGCTGCCTGAATATTTCAGCACCGGTGCATATTGAGTAGTTGTAACAGGTTGCACTTTTACTGCAATGGCTTCATCAACCACATCGGCTGCTTTTGCATTGCCTTTGCAGCTTGTTAATACAACCGCAGTGGCAGCGATCAATAAAAAGGTAAGGGGGAGGAATATGCGTTTCATGAGAATTATTTTGATTATTAGTAACTTCAGTTTGATTATGATGAATGGTGAATGGTGAATAGCTCGCGAATTTTGAGATTAATCACTGACTCTGCGCCGTCGGGAATCCATTGACCATTGGCCATTGACCATTCACCATCCTTAAAATTTATACGAAGCGGTAGCGCGTTCCAGTTCGGCGGCGCGGGTTAATGCTGCCAGCTGGGCTAATGAATAATTTAATTGAGCACTGGTTAATTGTGTGCGGGCATCGATCAATTCTATTTGCAGGGCCTGGCCTTCGCGGAATCTTCTTTCAGCAAAGCGATAGGTTTCTGTTGCACTTTGCACTTCATCATTCAATGCTTCCAGTGTTTGTATAGCCGAGCGGTAATTATTCAGGGAGGTGCGCACCTGTAATGACAGTTGCTGTTGTACATCTTTATACTGGTTGCCGAGCGCATCCAGGTCAAGCTGGGATTGTTGGATCTTGTATTTATTATCATTCGCTTTAAACAGGTCCCACTTGAACTGCAAACCGCCTAACTGATAAAACTGATCGCTATTGAACCGGAAACCAAAACCCTGAAAACCGACATTATAGAATGCATTGAGTTTTGGTACCAGGTAATTGCGGTTCATCTTCATGCTGGTACCAACTACTTTTTGCGCGCTTTGTATTTTGGTCAGCTCTTCGCGATTAGTAGGTACTTCAAGCGTGGCAGGCACGGTTGTATTTGTTCTTTCAAGCAAAGTGGTATCGGCCGTAACAGGCGCCTCCAGGTTGTCATTCAACAAACAATTAAAATAAGCAGCGGCATTCAACTGTTGATTGGTAGCGGTAATCAGCGATGCTTTTACCTGGCTTACCTGGGCTTTTGCCCGCATTACCGATTCCCTGGTGCCTACATTGTTCTGCACAAATTTTTCGCTCACGCGTAAATTTTCACTGGCCAGCTTCAGCGCATTATTATAAATGTCTACCGCTTTGCCTGCCTGCAGGTATTGATAGTACGCTTCCTTTATATGTTGAACCAGTTCGCGTTTGTAGATCTCTATATCTATCTGTTGGGTATGGATCAGCTCCTGCTTAATGGCTTTGTTATAATAGAGATCTGTATTCACCAGTGGCATCGATACTTCCAGGCGGGTGTCGTGAAAGTCGTTTGGCAGGAACGTGATCTTCTGGTTCTGCACCTGCGGAAACTTGCTGGCGCCGGTTAACTGGTTCAGCGTAGAGTACACATTGTTCAACAGGTCGCCAATGGGAATATCCTGCGTACGCCCGCCCGAAGCCAGGGTATATTGCGAGTTCAAGCTGGCCTGTGGATAGAACAGGGTTTTTGCCCTTTTGAGGTCCACTTCGGCTCTTTGCAGGTCGAATGATCTCTGGTGCAGGGCCAGATTGGTTTCAAGCCCCTTTTTAATATAAGTATCCAGGATGGTGGTTTGCGCAGCGGCCGCCTGAGCAAAAAGCGCCCCTGCAACCCCGATCATGATCGGGATTGATAGACTTCTTTTCATAAGTCGATCTGTTTTATTTTATTATGTAAATAATCTTAACGGTGTTAAGTAATGGAGTAAAAAAAAACCGTTAGGTTTTATTATCAGAAATTTCCAGCGAATTCAATTGCCAGGTTAATCCTCTTTGCATCATTGCAACCATTTGATCCTTCGGCACCAGCTTATCGAACCGGTCCCTGATAGCCAGGGCTACCATGCCATGCACCATACTCCAGATCGACATAGCTACTGCATCTACATCCCCTTTTTCGATAAGGCCTTTATCCATGCATTCTTTAATGGTTTCCTTTAGTTTTCCCAGGGCCAGATCGCCACTTTTCCATTCACAATTTGCATCGAGCGCTTCCAAAGCTTCCATAGGGGCCTTTAATATGAACATCAACTCATAAAAGGCAGGGTTTTCCAGTCCAAACCGGATGTAATACTCACCCATTTTGGCCAGACGAATGAGCGGATTTTTTATTGTCCACAGGTCGGCATTATATTCAGCCATTTTTTGAAAACCCATTTCGTGCAGGTTGAACAGGATCTCGTTCTTGTCTTTAAAATAAAGATAAACCGTTGTAGGACTGTATTCTATAAGGTCAGCAATTTTTCTGATAGACACATTTTCGAACCCCTGCTCCATGAATAATTTCATGGAAGCATCGAGGATCATTTTCCTGATCTCCAGTTTTTGTTTCTCTTTCCTCTCTGTTATACCCATAATGCTTTAATTAACGATACAAATATACTTAACACTGTTAAGTTTCCAAACAAGTACTCCAATTTTTTTAAAAATTCTTCAGATCAACCCACAGGATCTGGATTTGACTACCTATTGATGTATTATGTAAGACCCCTGACCTTAAGGTCTTCTTAAGGTATTCTTAAGGTGATGCTAAGTTTATCCCAGGGAAAAAACCCTAAGATAACCTTAAGATGACCTTAGGATAACCTTAGGATGACCCTAGGATGAGAGGTAGCATAGAAGTGGTTGGTAAACCGCATAAGGCTGAAATGGAAGGGAAACAGCAGTGGATCACCTCCGCTAAGCTTCGGCGACACGCGGACTACAATCGAAGGCCACTTTGCCCCGAGGCTTGCGCCTCCGCCAAAGCTTCGGCGGCACGCGGACGGCGGTCGATGACCGCCTACGCCAAGGCATTGGCGGTCGAAGGCAAAAGGTGAATAGCGATCAGAACGTACAAGTGAGTGACACAACGGAAGTTGAGGCTGGAACCGCAGTTTGCGACATACATAAAACCAACTTTCCGTTCAATGTGGATAAGCCTGTTTTAAAGACACAAACAACAGATATTCAGATTGTTAGCACATTTTCAAATTTGCTAATTTGCACAACTTGTTCCGGCATTGCCGGGATTGGCTTATTCCTTACATTTGCGACATATCATGGATAAATTCATTGTTTCAGCCCGGAAATATCGTCCGCAAACCTTTGACACGGTTGTTGGACAAGCGCATATTACCACCACCCTGCAAAATGCGATCAAGAATCATCACCTGGCGCATGCCTTTTTGTTTTGTGGTCCGCGTGGGGTGGGCAAAACAACCTGTGCCCGTATTCTGGCTAAAACCATCAATTGCGAAAAGCCTTCTGCAGAGGGGGAAGCTTGCAATGAATGCCCATCGTGTATGTCCTTTAATGAAGGCACTTCACTGAATGTTTTTGAATTGGATGCTGCCAGTAACAACTCGGTGGAAGACATTCGTTCCCTGGTAGAAAAAGTAAGATTCGCGCCCGAACCGGGTAAACATAAAGTATATGTCATTGACGAGGTGCACATGCTTAGCTCTTCGGCTTTTAACGCCTTTTTGAAAACGCTGGAAGAACCGCCTTCCTATGCCATCTTCATTTTGGCCACTACAGAAAAGCATAAGATCCTACCCACCATCCTCAGCCGATGCCAGATCTTCGATTTCAAACGCATCACCAATAACGATACGGTAGAACACCTGGAAAGCATTTGTAAAAAAGAAGCCATCAATGCCGAGAAGCCGGCCTTACAGATCATTGCCCGCAAAAGCGAAGGCTGTATGCGCGATGCACTCAGTATCCTCGATAAAATTGTAAGCTTTACCAGCGGTACCGTTACTTATCAAAATACCCTGGAGCACCTGAACATTCTGGATGCAGACTACTATTTTAAACTAATAGACTGTATGCAGAACCAGGACCTGGCCGGCGCCATGTTATTATATGACGATATTGACCGCAAGGGTTTTGAAGGCGACATGGTACTGAACGGGTTTGCTGAATTTATTCGCAACCTGCTGGTATGTAAAGACGAAAAAGTAGCGGGTCTGCTGCAGGTAGTAGAAAGTTTTAAAGATAAATACATTGCCACCGGGCAAAAAACCCCGGTTGCTTATCTCATCAGCGCCCTGAATATTTTGAATGAAGCCGAGATCAATTTCAAGGGCGCACGTAACAAACGACTGCACACCGAACTGGCCATTATAAAACTTACCTACCTGCAACAGGCGCTTGAACTGGCTGCCAGCGGAGATGGCATTTCTAAAAAAAAAGTAGCTGAGGGAACCCAGTCCGTAGCTTTTCGTAAGCTGGGGATGGTAGAAGATAAAAAGGCACCCGCCTCCGCTAAAGCTTCGGCGGGCGAGGGACAGACTACGGCCCCAAAAACTGAGATTCCCGTAAAAAAGGTAGAACCGACAGTTTATCGCCAACCCACTGATGAAGCAAAACTAATTATAGAAGAACCTTCGGTTGGGTATCTTAGTCCGGATGAGGAAGAGTTGAATTATATTAACTCTATGCACTCCAGCAATGGAACAGCAACTCAAGCAAACATTCCCCCCCAAACCGGGGGGGGCAAGGGAGGGGCCGCAACGCCCAAACTGGGGACGTTGGAATCCATCAGGCAGAAATTTGCCGGCAAACAGGCAGGCGCCACCAACCCGGTAATACCCCTTACGATCGAGCTATTGCAGCAACACTGGGCCGATTTCTCCCAAAAATTAAAAGATAACAAGAACCCGGCCGCCCAGTCGTTCGATATGGCGCAGCTGGTTATTACCAGCGAGAACTCGTTTGAAATTGCTACCAACAATAACCTGGAGCAGAAATTCATCGAGGGCGAACGCCGCGAATTATCGGAATACATGCAGCAAAAGTTCAATAACCGCACCTTGCTGTTCACGATTGTGGTTACCGATAACCCGGTAGCTTTTGAACCCACGGAGCGGCCCCTTTCAACCAAAGAACAATACATTAAAATTATAGAGCAATACCCGCTGGTGAATGAGTTGAGGAGCAAGCTGAAATTAGGGTTTGATTAATCACCGGTTTCCCGGTTCCGGTTGCCGGGAAATCAGCCGTGGTAATGAATTCAGCGTATTTGCAAAAGATGGCATGCTGCCGTTTCAATCAGCTGAAGACCGCAGGCGGCGAACAAATACGGGCAAACCGTAAACTGGTAACTGGCAACCGGTAACCTTTAGAGTTTTCCAATTGACCATTTTGCTGTAATTTCGGGCACTCAAATCGAAAAAATCAGAATATCAAATAAGAATTTATGGCTGAAGTGATCTTAATGCCCCGCCTGAGCGATACCATGACAGAAGGCGTGATAGCGGCCTGGCATAAAAAGGTAGGCGACAAAGTAAAGAAAGGCGACTTACTGGCTGAGGTGGAAACCGATAAGGCCACCATGGAACTGGAAAGTTATAAAGATGGCACCCTGCTTCACATTGGTACTGAAAAAGGGGGAAAACTACAGGTAAATGATCTGCTGGCCATTATCGGTAACCCCGGTGAAGATATCAGCTCGCTGATTGGTGGTGGTGGTCAAAAAGCCGCTGCTTCTGCCGCTCCTGAAAAAACGGCAGCTCCTGAGCCAGCCAAAGCCGAACAACCAGCCGCTCAACCTGCCGCTTCCGGTGGCGCTACACTCGACCTGGCCAATATGCAGGAAGTGATCCTGATGCCTCGCTTAAGCGATACCATGACAGAAGGCGTAATTGCCGCCTGGCATAAAAAAGTTGGCGACAACGTTAAAAAAGGCGACCTGCTGGCTGATGTGGAAACCGATAAGGCTACAATGGAGCTGGAAAGCTATAAAGAAGGTAAATTATTATATATCGGTGCGCAAAAAGGCGATAAAGTTCCTGTTAACGCCCTGTTGTGCATTATTGGCGATGAAAAGAAAGTGGATGTTGACAAGATCGTGGCTGCCGCCAAAGGTGGTGCTACTACTTCAGGCGCCGCTGCACAAAGCCAGCCACAGGCTGCTGCTCAAACTACCCCAACTGCCAGCGCAGCCACTGAAACTGCTGCTGTGGCCGCTGCTGACAGCAATGGCAGAGTGATCGCTTCTCCCCTAGCTAAAAAATTAGCCGCCGATAAAGGCATCGATATTTCCAAAGTTGCCGGTTCCGGCGATGGCGGTCGTATCATTAAAAGAGATATTGACAATTATACGCCTGCTGCAGGTGGCGGACAAGCCGCTCAAACTGCTGCGCAACCTGGTAAAACTACTGCCCCTGCCGTTGCTGGTCAGGTAAGCTTTGAAGATGTACCGGTTTCGCAAATGCGTAAAGTAATTGCCAAACGTTTGGCTGAAAGCAAATTCTCTGCTCCTGAATTCTACCTCACCATGGAAATAAACATGGACAAAGCGGTAGAAAGCAGAGCCAAAATAAATGAAATTGCTCCGGTTAAGATCTCGTTCAACGACATGGTGTTAAAAGCCTGCGCTATTGCTTTGAAACAACACCCCAAAGTGAACAGCAGCTGGATGGGCGATAAGATCCGCGTTAACCATCATGTGAACATCGGTGTAGCGGTAGCAGTTGAAGAAGGCTTACTGGTTCCTGTTGTACGTTTTGCCGATCTGAAATCATTATCACAAATTGGCGCTGAGGTAAAAGAATTCGCGAAGAAAGCAAAAGATAAAAAACTGCAACCTTCAGATTGGGAAGGCAGCACCTTCACCATCAGCAACCTGGGGATGTTTGGTATTGAAGAGTTCACTGCCATCATTAACCCACCAGACTCTTGTATCCTCGCTGTAGGCGCCATTAACCAGGTTCCTGTAGTGAAGAATGGTCAGATCGTTGTTGGTAACATCATGAAAGTTACCTTAACCTGCGACCACCGCGTGGTTGACGGAGCTACCGGCGCCGCCTTCCTGCAAACGCTGCAAGGGTTGTTGGAAGAGCCATTACGGATGCTCGTTTAAGAACAATGCAACTAGTTATAAAAAAGGCCCTGCTGGTAAAGTGGGGCCTTTGCTTTTTTATGGAGCTTTTCGTGAATCGGCAAAGGGTAGAAGGCAAAGGGCAAAGGGCCGCGACGCGGCAGTCGTGAATCGGCAATCGGCAATCGGCAATCGGCAATCGGCAATCGGCAATCGGCAATCGGCAATCGGCAATCGGCAATTTTGGCCTCGCGATATAATCCAACCTGTTAACTTTTCAGCAGGCCCCCGGCCCCTTCGGCGGCCGAATGTGGAGGAGAGAAATACAACCTCGCCCTAATTATTCAACTTGTTAACTCGTCAACCCTTTATCAACTCCATCAACCCTATCAACGCTATCAACTTCCAACTTTATTTCTCCTAATCACCTTCTACCTCGTTAACTTGTTAACTTATCAACTTGTTAACTTATCAACTTGTTAACTCGTCAACTTGTTAACTCGTCAACTGATCAACTGGTCAACTTGTAACATAACATCCTTTTATTTACTTTTACTTCAACCCAACTACCTAAACCCATGAGGCCTGTATTTTCCCTGTTGCTCGTTGTTATAAGCTTATCCTCCTGCCAATTCTATAACGAAAAAGAAGGACTCCCCTTTACCAAAGATTCCCTGATGGGCAACTGGATGCTGATACGAGTAACCAATTCAGCAAAGATCGTAAGCGGCAATAGTGATGCGCTCTATGAATACCGGGATTCGGTAATGGCGCCTTTAAACAAAAGTTTAGAACTGACTGCCTTTAACTTTCAACCCAAAGGCATTGTGACCATTGATGATGGCAAGATAGAAGAGTCAACCGGCCAGTGGTATATTAACGACAATAAGCAGATCCTGCTTCAATACAAATATCTCGTTGAGCAGGACAAATCCCTGTTTACGATCAGGCATTACTGGCACGACAGTCTGCGGCTGCAAAATCCCATTGGCAAAAATCAGGACACGCTGTTTGTTAATTACATTCTTCAAAAACTACGAACCAACGATAGCGTGCCTGATCTGTTTGATCCGGCATTGAACAAATGGCGAACAAAGCCCACGCAGCCTGAAAGCGATGAGGCTATTAAAGCCCGGCTTAAGCAGGTGATCGATTATTATTCCGGTTATTTCGCCAATATCTCCGGCAACAGGATCCCCTATTTTAATATTGAAAAATTGCTTTGCCCTATCAAGTTCTACAGCGGCGGTATAGGCATGAAGAAATTCAAGGCTGCTGATGACTGGACAAAAGTATATTACGACAGCACAGACGCGCATAAAGCGCATGGCATGCTTGACGAGGCATTTGATAAATTAAAAGGCTACCCCGATCGCGGTGGTAATTTTGCAGCTGAATATGCCGCATCGCTGAAGATGTTGGTGAAAGTGTTGTAAGTTATACAAAAGTCTCACTGGTAAAGTGAGGCTTTCGTTATATTAAGATGATATCCTGGCAGCCGGCAAACGGCAGACGGCAGAAATGAAAGGCAGTGGGAAAACTGCTGTAAGTGAATACAGGCTGAAAGCAGAAAGCATATACACCGCGACGCGGCGATTGTTGAGTGGTTAGTTGTCAACTCGTCAACTGGTCAACTAGTTAACTGGTCAACCTCTTACATTATTCCACCCAACCTTCTTCCACCTCGTTAACCTGTCAACTAGTAAACCCCCAGTAACGCAACCTTCCCATCCATAGTAGAAACAACCAACTCCTTCTTGCTTAACACGCGAACGGTATTCACCATGGAGTTATCGATCTTATGCGCCCAGATAGTTTTTTGCGTAGCCGGATCGATCGCATATACCACGCCATTGCGCGTACCAAAGAAAACCTGTCCCTCTTTTTCAATCAGCATGCTGGGCACGTGTTCATAACCAAAACCGGCATTCATTACCCAGGCCGGGTGTTGCTCTGTGCGACTGGTTGCATAGGCCGCTACGGTATCCTGCATGGTTTTTCCATACACATACTTTCCATCGGCCGAGATCCCTATCGATTCCCGTACGCGGGTTTCACTGTTCTTCCATAAGGTAGCGCCCGATACTGCATCGATGGCATACAGCGTGCGGTTTGGACAAACTACATACACCACGCTGTCGTGCGCTACGGGAATACAGGCAGCAGGTGAGAAATTAACCACCGTAAAACCGGGATCCCATTGCCAGGCCAGTTGTCCACTGTTTCTGTTCACAGCATACAGATTCTTATCCCAGGCGCCAAAGATCACGTTATTGCCATAGATCAGCGGTGTGCTTACAACGGGTCCCTGTAAACCTGCAAACTTCCAGAAAGGCGAACCGTTCTTCAGGTTCAGGGCCATGAAATTGTGATCGCTTCGGCCAATAAAAACCGTGTCCTTTACAATCACCGGCGAACCCAATACCGAAGCTGCTGTTTTATACTTCCAAACCAGTTGACCGGTTAAGGTATTCAAACAATACACATAGCCATCACCTGAACCTAATACTACTTTGCCTGCACTTACAGCAGGTGATGAAAAGATAGCGCCATTGGTTTTATAGCTCCATTTCTTTTTACCGGTTTGTTGCACCAGTGCCGTTACCACGCCATTCTGATTACCGAATATTACCAAATTGTTAGCCACTGCCGGTGTTGAGATCACATTGGCATCGGAGGCAAATACCCATTTCGGTTTTACCTGCGCATATTGCTTATTGATGGCATAAGATGGACGTTCATAGTGACCAACTGTATCAACCTTGTGCAGTAGTACTTTTGTCCAGGGCTGTAGTGGCTCGCCACCCGGACGGCGCTCCGTATATACAATGGAATCAGGTGTTACATCCACCAGGTTATATCCGCCCAATGGCGCTTTGGCCCGCAGGTTCGACCGGCCCATAACTCCGGGAATACCTTCAAAATTCAGGGCATGGTTGTTATGGCCATGGCCGCACATGATCATCAGCGTATTGTATTTTCTTAACCGGTCGGTAATCTCGTACCAGTTATCGAGGGAATTATCGATGGGATAGTGATTGCAAAATATGATGGGTTGATTGTTGGGCGTTTTAGCCAGCACACTATCCAGCCACACAATGGCATTGCGGGGCACATGGCCATCGCTCATGCGCACATATGGACCCGAAGCGCACCCGATAAACCGGATGCCATTGTAGTCGAATTTAAATTTATCGTACCCGAACGTGCTGGTGTAATGATCGCCGCCGCTTTCACTCCACCCCGCATCATGGTTACCCGGAATAATGTAGTATTTCGGTTTTAAACTGTCCAGTATTTGTTTGGCCTTCGCCAGCTGCGCATCTGTGCCCAGTTCGGTAATATCGCCGGTGATGATCACAAAGGCCACATCGTTCAACTGGTTAATATCCTGTATCGTATGCCGCAGGTCTTCTTCTGCCGAACCATTGGGCGAGCCGATGTGGGTATCACTAATATGAATAAAACGAAAGGGTTTGATCTGCGCCTGACCCAGGATAGCTCCCAACAACAACATGGAAGTAATGAATAGCCTTTTCATGGCTGCCAAATTAAGATAATAATAGAGAGCAAATACCAGCAGAAAACGGCAACTCCGAGTTAATGGGAAAATTAGCAAATATGAAAATGTGAAAATGAAACACAGCTCACGTGAGTGCTTCGCGTGAGCTTGTATTATTCACAGCCGCTGACAGCTGTGTATTTCATTTGCCAGTTTTCACATTGTTCTTCCTATCTTTAAAGAGTCCGTTCCGGTTTAACCGGGGCGGACTCTTTTATGTTACAGTCATCTACCATTCAACTACTCAGGTTTCATTTTTCATTTTTCCTGTTACCGGTATACCTGTTTGCTGTAAGTCAGGTTCCCGTTATTAATACATCACATGCGGTATTGATATTTTTCATTCTTCATTTCCTGGTATATCCATCCAGCAACGGTTACAACTCGTATATGGATCGCGATGAAACGCCTATTGGCGGGATCAGGAACCCCAAACAACCAACGCGCCAGTTATTTTATGTAAGTGTTATTATGGACGCACTGGCCATCATATTAAGTCTTTTTATCAGTTACTGGTTTACTATTTCCATAATAACCTATATAGCCGCCTCAAGGGCGTACAGCTACCGGGGCATCAGGCTTAAAAAACATCCGGTGGCGGGCTATGTAACGGTAATAATATTTCAGGGCGCCGTAACGTATTTTATGGTTTATCACGGAAGCAGCATTGACAAAACGATAACAGTGCCACCGGCAGATATGGTGGCGGCCAGTTTACTGATCGGTGGCTTTTATCCCCTCACCCAAATTTACCAGCACGAAGCCGATAAAAAAGACGGCGTAATTACCATCAGCGCTTTATTAGGCTACCGCGGCACTTTTATATTTGTGGCACTGGTATACACCCTGGCCATGAGTGTGCTGGCGATGTCGTTCTTCTCCCATAATGAACAAAATAAATTTATCGTCTTAGCAACTGTGATGCTACCAATTCTCGTATATTTTTTCAGGTGGGCAGGTTTGGTGTGGAAAGATGTTGGCAATGCAAATTTTGCCAATACCATGCGGATGAATATGCTGGCATCCATCTGTACCAACCTTGCATTCCTTACCTTATTAATCTGGAGGGGATTTTGAGTAAAATAATTGCCATCGGTACCGCTGTGCCCGCATTCCGGCACAAGCAGGAAGATATTCTGCAATTCATGCAGCTTATTTATTCGTTTACTGAAGCCGACAAACGCCGGTTACGTTTTCTGTATCATCAAAGCCATATTGATACCCGTTATTCTGTGGTCCCCGATTACAGCCGGCCCTGCCCGGAATGGAAATTCTATCCGCATACCGAAAACCTGGAGCCATTTCCATCACTTGAGTTGCGCATGACCTGGTATCATAAATATGCGCCGCAATTATCGGTGAACGCTATCCGCGATTGTATCGATGGTAAATTATCAGAATCTGAGATCACGCATTTGATCACCGTTAGCTGTACCGGTCTCAGCGCCCCCGGCCTCGACCTGCAAGTGATGGAATTGCTCGATCTGCCGCGTAACACCGCACGTTCTTCCATCAACTTTATGGGTTGCTATGCCGGCGTTCACGCTTTGAAAACCGCCGATGCTATTTGCCAGGCCGATAAACAGGCAAAGGTGCTGATCGTGTGCACGGAGCTGTGCACGTTACATTTTCAACGGGAGCCAACGATGGATAACATTGCATCGAGCCTGTTATTTGCCGATGGCAGCGCCGCTGCGGTAGTTACAGCCGATGAGCATCCGCTGAAGGGCCTGCACCTCGATGGTTTTTATTCAGAAGTGATCCCCAAAGGCAAAAAAGACATGGCCTGGGAAGTATCGTCTACCGGCTTTCTGATGACGCTCAGCAATTATATTCCAGACCTGCTTGAGGAAGATTTCGCCCAGCTTACCAACAGGGCGCTGGCCAAAAACGGGTTATCCAGACAGGATATTTCGCACTGGTGCATACACCCCGGCGGAAAAAAGATCCTGGAAACCGTTCACAAAACCCTGTCGTTTCAAACAAACGAACTGCAGGCATCGTATGATGTAATGCAGCAATACGGGAATATGTCGTCCGCCACCATTTTCTTCGTACTCAAAAAAATGGCGCCTGCCCTCGTGCGCAACCACAACAGAAAAGAACACATTTTTTGCGCGGCTTTTGGGCCCGGCCTCACTATGGAAACATTTGTAGCCTCAACGAATTGCTAATATTTCAACCGGTTTGTACAGGGGGTTTCGCGGGTCAGGCAGAAAGTCATATATTACAAACGTGAATTTTCGCCACAGATCATATCAATCCGAATTGCTCGACCGTCCGGATATTCCTTTTGAAGATATAAAACGGAATATGCGGGAGTTGAATTTCATCAACACCTGGCTGGGCGGGCATGCTATAACCATCAATGGCGTGGCGGCATTGATGAGAACCAGGGAACCCATTACTATCTGTGAGATCGGCTGTGGCGGCGGCGATAACCTGGTAGCCATAAAAAAATGGTGCGACAAAAGAAGTATTCCCGTTGCTTTTATTGGCATTGACATCAACCCGCATTGTATTGAAGTGGCGGCCAAACGGTTACTCAGCAATATTCAGTTGATCTCCTCCGACTATAAAGACGTTGAACTGGAAACACCACCGGATATAATTTTTTCCTCCCTGTTCTGTCATCATTTCTCCGACCGGGAAATGGTAAAACAATTACAATGGATGAAAACCAATGCCCGGATAGGTTTTTTTATAAACGACCTGCACCGGCACAAGGCAGCTTACTATTCCATTAAAATTCTGACGAACCTGTTCTCGAAAAGCTACCTCGTTAAACACGATGCACCTTTATCCGTAGCCCGCGGTTTTACCAAAGATGAATGGATACAGTTTTTCAGCATAGCCGGCATCAGTGATTTTTCTATAGAATGGAAATGGGCCTTTCGCTGGCTGATCGTATCAAAAAACAAGTGTGATTAACCTATAACGTGAGCCTTCAACCCAAATATGATATCGCCATCGTGGGTGGTGGACTGGCCGGACTTGCCCTGGCCATTCAAAGCGCGCGTGCCGGTTATAAGACCGTATTGTTCGAAAGAGAGAAATACCCCTTTCACAAAGTTTGTGGTGAATATATCAGCCTCGAAAGCTGGAATTTTTTGCAGGACCTTGGGCTGCCGTTGAGCGATATGCAGCTGCCCATTATCAACCGCCTGCTTATTACTACGCCCAATGGAAATTATATTGAATCAACCCTGCCGTTAGGCGGGTTTGGCATCAGCCGGTATTCCATCGATAAATTACTGGCCGATATCGCCCGCCAGGAAGGCGTTATTCTGCTGGAAGAAACCAAAGTGGTGAATATTGTTTACCGCAATAATAGCTTTCTCCTGTTCACCAATAAAGGCGATTCAGAAGCAACCGTAGTGGCCGGCGCCTATGGTAAACGCGGCAACCTGGATATTAAATGGAAACGCCAGTTCACTAAAGTAAAACCCAATAAACTCAACCACTATATTGCGGTAAAATACCACATTCGCACCCACCACCCTGCCGACCTCATAGCCCTCCACAATTTCGAGAACGGATATTGTGGAATTTCCCAAATTGAGGAAAACAAATATTGCCTTTGTTATTTAACTACAGCAGCCAACCTGCGTAAATGTAGGAACGATATTAGCAGTATGGAAAAGGATATTCTCATGAAGAATCCTTTTCTTGAGAAAATATTTTCCAACGCCGAAATGTTATACGAAGAGCCGTTAACCATTTCCCGGATCTCATTCAATAAAAAAACACAAGTTGAAAACCATGTTTTGATGATTGGCGACACTGCCGGCCTTATTGCGCCACTATGCGGCAATGGCATGAGCATGGCGCTGCACAGCAGCAAACTTGCCTTTGAAGAGATCAATTCGTTTTTACAGGGACGAATTAACCGGTATGAAATGGAAATTCAATACACCGAGCAGTGGGAAAAATACTTTGGCCGGCGCCTGCAGGCTGGTCGCTTGTTACAAAGCTTCTTCGGAAGTTCAATCCTATCCAACGTACTCATAAAACTGGTCAAGCCCTTTCCAAAGTTTGTAGCGTTCCTAATTCGACAAACTCATGGTAAACCATTTTAACAAAAAATGGTTATTGCACGCTCTATGGTTACTTCTGATTCACACAAATGGTTACTCGCAGGATTACTATGCGCTTCAGGGCAGTAATTATGCAGGCAGCCTGGGCATTGGCAATAACCCCGCCTCCATTGTAAATACTCCTTACAAATGGGATGTTTCCATTTTAGGGGTACAGAAAAAGATTGCCACCAACAGCATTATTATTCACAACTGGTCGCTGTTCAGCGATCCCGGCAAGTCGCAGTACAGTATCAGGGAGGGCGATTTCAGGCGGTATGCCTATGACGACCTTAATGTAAACCTGCTCAATACGCGCATTGCCATCAACCGCAAACAGGTTATTGGCTTTGGACTGAACCTGCGCAGCTATGCACAGGCAAGCACCGGACGCGTAAATTATATAGACACGCTTACAAGCACCCGCGATTTTTTCGACCTCGGCAATTACAACCGCAAACTGTTTGGCGATCTCACGCACAGCGCCTGGCTGGAATTCTATTTTACCTGGGCGCAAACCATGTGGGACAATGCCGACTCGCGCCTGAACGCCGGCATTACCGCAAAAGTATCCCGCGGTATCAGCGACGCCTACATCAATATCCTGAATGGCAGCGGCACCCCAACCATGCACAATAATATCAGCGATTATACCTTGCAGGATGTTTATGCCGAGTATGGCTACTCCGGCAATTACGATGGCTGGAAAAAAGGAAGAAGCACAAACCAGAACCTGCGCGATTTTTTAAGCAATGCCCAGACCGGTTTCTCCTTTGACCTGGGTGTTGAATACCTGGTTAAATCGCAACAGATCACTACTGTATGGGACGATGACACGTATTACGACTATGACTGGAAGATCGGGTTGTCGTTGCTCGATGTAGGGTTCAATCAATTCAAATATGGCATCAACAGCCGAAAGGTCAGCGGCTTTCAGCCCAATGTCACCGACACAGTGATAGACATCAGGTTTGATAACATCCACAAACTGCAGGACTTTAACGATGACCTGCCCGGCATTGTCAAAAACATTCAACAACCTACGGGGATGTTCCATGTTATAAACCCCACACGCCTGGTGCTGAACGTTGATCACTTTATCAGCGGCGCCTGGTATATAAACGGCAATGCTTCGCTTAATCTGTCGTCACTGAGCGGCAGCCAATGGCGGCTAACAGAATTGAATATGTTAACCATTACTCCCCGTTGGGAAACCCGGCGATTGGGATTTTTCCTGCCCATACAATTCAATACCAAAGAAAAACTGTGGGTAGGCGGTGCGGTGAAACTAGGGCCGTTGTTATTAGGTATCCACAACTGGGCCAACGTATTTAGTAAAAACAAAATGCAAAACGGCGGCGGATACCTGGCCCTGATAGTACGCCCCTGGAAAAATACTAGGGAACGTTTAGACAAAAGGCTCGACTGCCCGCCAAGATAATTTCGATTATCCAGGGCATCTTATTTTCAATAAGTTTTGAAAATTCAGAAATGCACCTTATCTTTGGGGAGTAAATATGAAACTGGCAGACGCACAAAAACAATTCATTGCTTCCTGGGGAGCATTCGGTTCACACTGGGGCATTAACCGCACCATGGCGCAAATACATGCGCTGTTGATGATTAGTCCTGACCCATTGAGCCAGGACGATATCATGGAGCAACTCAGCATCAGCCGTGGTAATGTGAATATGAATATCCGTGACCTGATAGACTGGGGACTGGTAAGCAAAATTTTGATCCCAGGTGAACGAAAGGAATATTTCTCGGCGGAAAAAGACATCTGGAAAGTGGCCACGCAAATTGTAAAGGAGCGTAAGAAACGAGAGCTGGACCCCATGCTGCGCCTGTTAGATCAGTTGGAAAACATTGAGGGCGATAAAAAAGATAAGCACGCCAAACAGTTTACCGAAACCATTGGCAACATCAGGAAGTTTGGTCAGCAGGCCGATAAAATGCTCGACACCATGGTAAAGGCCGATGAAAACTGGTTCCTTGG
>NZ_JBJMLX010000105.1:0-9673 GCF_045805085.1 Niastella sp. | reverse complement strand
TACGCGTGAATGCCATCAGTCCTGGTCCGGTGTCAACACCTATTTTCGGTAAAACGGGTATACCTGCTGAACAGATGGATAACATGAAAGCATCCATCCTAAGCCAGGTGCCAATAGGCCGGCTGGGAGACCCCGCTGAAATTGCCAGGGTTGCTACGTTCTTCGCTTCAGATGACAGCACCTTTGTATTGGGCGCTGAACTGATCGCCGATGGTGGTATGGTTGGTTTGTAATTTTTGTGGTAATTTTGGAATAAATATTCCAAATACAGTTCATGCCAAAGACAAAACAATTTGATGAAACAGAAGTGCTGCAAAAAGCAAAAGAGGTTTTTTGTATAAAGGGATACAATGGCACTTCGATGGATGATCTGGTACAGGCAACCGGTTTAAGCCGGTCGAGCATATATGATACTTTTAAAGATAAGTATGGCTTATTTCTGAAAAGCCTTACCTATTATACGTGCGTTCAAAAGGAAGGCCTGGAACAACAATGCGCCAAATCGGAAAGTCCCAAAAAAAAGATCCGTTCTATTTTCGACTATACCATTAAGGATATATTAGCCGACAAGGAAGGCAAGGGCTGTTTGATGATCAATATGACCATGGAGCTGGGAGCAGTTGATAAGGATGTGTTGAACCTTTTTGTTACAGGTATGGAAGAAATGGAACAGGTGTTTAGCACGCTGATGAAAGAAGGACAAACTAAAGGAGAAATTTCAAAAAAGTTTAGTCCCAAAGCATTAGGCAGGCATTTGTACAATAGCCTGGTTGGGCTACGGGTAACAGGCAAGCCCCGTCCCGATGTACAGGTCTTACGCGAAACAATGAATCTCTCCCTTTCTATACTGGATGAATAAAATCTTCCCGGCATGCCGGGGAGGTTTTATTTTTTTACCCGCGGTGGTGTTTTAAAAATAGTTTTCCCGATGGGCGGCATGGTATCGCCTAATAAAAAGCCCCAGGGTTTCAGCGGAGTAATGCGGTCGAAAATAACTTTTACAATAGCCGTAAGCGGTATTGACAAAAACATCCCGCCAACGCCCCAGATAGCCCCGCCAATAAAAACCACAATGATCGACATCAGGGCATTGATGCGCACTTTGGACGCAACGATCTTCGGTACTATATAATGGTTATCTATAAACTGTACCACGGCATACAAAATAAGTACCCACACTACATATGCCGGCGATTTGGTGGTATAAGCGATCAATACCGGCAGCACAACAGCTATAATACCACCTATGTAGGGAATAATATTTAACAACGCCCCTATGATGGCGAGTAATATTGCATAATCAATTCCCAGCAATAACAATCCCGTTGCATTTAAGGTAGCCACAATGGCCGCTTCGAGCAATAAGCCTACCAGGTAACTCTGGATCAGGGTTTTGGTCTCAAACAATACCTCACTCACCGTTTCATGGCTCTCCCGGCGGAACAGGCGGGAAATAAAATCCAGCAACAGGGGTTTATAAAAAAGAAACATAAACACGTACACAGGTATCAGTAAGAACAGCTTAAGTATATTGGTGGCCGTGACAAGCGTTTGCCCCACAATAGCAGCCGATTCATTTAATTGTTTGTTTTCCGTGTCTACTACCCAGCTATTCACTTTGGCGCGGCTTACATTAAATGTTTTGGCGGCCCACGCGCTTACATCCTGCAGCATACTATTAATTTTATGTTCGAGCGTAACCAGGGTATCGCCAAACTGCATGGATTGATTGATAACAAAAAAGATCAATCCGCCGATCAGCAACAACATTACTATAACTGCTATGAATATGGCCAGCACCCTGTTGACCCGGTGTTGGGTAAGCCTGTTCACCAGCGGGTTTAATAAAACGGCAAAAACGCCGGCATACACAACAGGCAGAATGATATCGCGCCCGATATATAAGATATAAAAGAATATAAAAAGGCCTACAACTACCTGGGCTGCAATTATTACAAAGGGAGTTTTGCGGACAGGATCCATATTAATGATTTAGAGACAGGGGATAACGTTTCCCTTTTTTTACTATACAATTCCCGGGCCGCCGTTCCCCCACCCTGTTTTATGGCCATTTGGCTGTACAACTGTAGATTTGCGAACTATGATACAGGATAACCTATTACTGGTTTTATGCCTTTTGTTTGTTATAAGTTTCCTTACCATGCTTAGCAGCAAACTGAAGATAGCCTACCCTATCTTCCTGGTAATAGGTGGCCTGCTTATCAGCCTGATCCCGGGTATTCCCCACATCACCCTGCAACCCGACCTGGTGTTCCTTATTTTTTTGCCGCCGCTGTTGTATGCAGCCGCCTGGAATACCAGCTGGAACGATTTCTGGAAGTTCAAACGACCTATCAGTATGTTGGGGTTCGGACTGGTTATCTTCACCTCCGCTGCGGTGGCCTGGATCTCGAAAATGCTGATCCCCGATTTTTCCCTGGCAGCCGGTTTTCTGCTGGGTGGTATTATTTCACCACCCGATGCCGTTGCAGCCACCTCTGTTTTAGCAGGGTTGAAAGTTCCCAAACGCGTGACCACCATCCTGGAAGGTGAAAGCCTGGTAAATGATGCGGCGAGCCTGATCGTGTTCCGGTTTGCATTGGCCGCTGTGGTTACCGGTCAGTTTAACATTTGGGAGGCCACCCAAACCTTTTTTGTGGTGGCCATTGCGGGCCTTCTTATTGGGTTGGCCATTGCCCATATTGCTTATGCCATTCACCGGTACTTTCCTACTACCCCGGCCATCGATGCGGCATTCACGCTTATTACGCCATACATCATGTATATCACGGCTGAACATTTTCATGTATCGGGCGTGTTGGCAGTAGTAGCAGGCGGACTGTTCCTCACGTACCGTTCGCAGGATATTTTTAGTTATGAAGCCCGCATCCAGGTAATGGGATTATGGGATACGTTGGTATTTTTATTGAACGGTGTAGTGTTTATTATGATCGGGTTGCAATTGCCCGGGATCATAAAAGGCATGGAAAACTATTCCGTTGCCCAGGCCGTTTCCTATGCTATAATAATTAGTCTGGCAACCATCGCCATTCGTATTTTATGGGTTTTCCCCGGCGCATATTTACCCCGCCTGCTGTTTAAAAGCATTCGCGAAAAAGAAACAAGACCAGGCTGGCAACTGATATTATTAACCGGCTGGAGTGGCATGCGCGGCGTGGTATCGCTGGCCTCTGCGCTGGCCGTACCGCTTACCCTGGCCAATAACCAGGCGTTCCCGCATCGCAACCTCATATTGTTTATCACCTTTGTAGTGATCCTGTTTACGCTGGTGTTACAGGGTTTGAGCCTGAAGCCCGTCATCAGGCTGTTGAAGATAAAAGGCGATGAAAAGGATACTGAAAATATGCAGATGCTCGATATGCGGCTGCGTTTGGCCAATGCCGTACTGGCGCACATCGATGACAAATATTCAAATGAAATAGAAACGAATGAAACCTACAAACGCGTACGCGAGCGCTATGCCCGCATGATTGAAATCACGCAGAAAAAACTGGATGCCCGGGAATTGCCGGAAGAAGAAAAAACATTCTTACCGCATTACCGGCAAATGCTGCTGGAACTGGTGGAAATACGCCGCCACGAACTGGCGTATTTCCGTCATCATAATACGTTTAGTGAGGAATTGATTCGGGAACGCGAGTGGGAACTGGATCTGGAGGAAGCGAGGTTGAGGGGATGAGTTAACCGGTTAACCAATTGATCAGTTAACAAGTTGACAAGTTAACAAGTTGACGGAGTTGACAAGAAGCAGATCGTGAATCGGTAGTCGGCAACCCAAGAACCCAATAACTTACGAACCAATAACTAAAGAACTAACAAACTCAAGAACTTACAAACCTCCTAACTTAAGAACTGAAACTTAGCACCACCAACGCTCAACTTTAACTTAAAACTACATATCAAATACTACTCTTACCATACACCCCTGCCCCGGTGCTGATTGAATATCAACATTTCCATTAAACACATCGGCGCGGTTAATGATGTTGTTCAGGCCAATGCCGCGGCGCCTGGTTTGCGCATCGAACCCCTTTCCATTATCGAATATGGTAAGAATGAGTTTCTTCTTGTTTTCTTTTAAGGTGATGGTTATTAGAGAGGCTTCGGCGTGCTTTAATATATTATTCATTTGCTCCTGCACAATTCGATAGATGGTCAACTTTAAACCATTATCAAGTCTCGATTCATCGATGCCGGCATAGTTAAAATTTATCTCAATTTTCTGCGCCCACCTGATATCAGCGATCATATCATTGATGGTCTCAATAATGCCCAGATCGGCTGCACTGGGTGATACCAGTGATTTTGACAACTTGCGGATCTCTTCTATGGCCATATGAATATGCTCTGCCGCTTTGTTGGTAAACTTTTCCCGCTCATCTCCCTCCAGGAATGGCGACGACAGGAACAATTTGGCTGAAGCCAGGATCTGATTTACATTATCATGTAATTCCTTCCCTATATCCGATCGTTCTTTTTCCTGGGTATTGATCGTTGCGCGGGCAACCAGCCGTTGGTGTTCCACTCTTTCTTCTGCCAGCTTTAATTTGTGGTTATGCAGTTGTTCTTCGGCCTGCTTCACGTTGGTGATATCATGCACCACACCGATCAGTTTTTCCGGTTCACCCAGATTATTTTTGATTAACTGTCCTTGTGAATGTATAATGCGTGTGCTGCCATCGGGACGAACCACGCGGTGTTCTATATCAAAATCACCCTTCCCCTCAATAGTATCTTTTATGCTGTTGACCACATAATCCATATCGTCGGGGTGAAGGGTAGATAATTGCGGGCCCTGGAATGGCACTGCATTATCCGTATTCCAGCCAAAGATGCGGTACATTTCATCGGACCAGGAGGAAACACCGGTCTTGAGATTGGTTTCCCAACTGCCCAGGCAGGCAATGCGCTCTGCCTGTTGCAGCAGTTTCTGGTTATGCAGAATTATTTCTTCCGAATGCCGGCGTTCGGTGATATCAATGCCAATAGCAAAATAACCGGTAAGCTTGCCCTGTTTATTAAACTGCGGTTGTAGTTGTATGGCAATCCACACCTTGCGGCCCGATTTGGCATAGATCAATATTTCGGTATCGAAGGTGCGGCCGGTTTTTTTATTTTCAAGCAGGTTTTTAATGGCCTTCCGGTCGGTTTCTTCCCCATATAAAAAATCTTCCGGCCTTCTGCCAACGGCTTCTTTCAACGTATATTCTGTTACCCTGGTAAACGCCGCATTGATCCATTGGATCTTGCTATTTACGTCGCAAATGATAAGGGGGCACAGTGTTTCGCGGGCTATAGAAGAAAGTTTTTTTAATTCTTCTTCCGCCAATTTTTTAACAGAGATGTCACGCAGAATGTTAATCATCTTTTCTTCCCCGTTCAGATCTTTGAAACAAACCGACGAGAACTCACAGGGAAAATGCTCGCCATTCTTTCTGATGCTTATCTGTTCTCCCTGCACAAAACCATTTTTTGACCGTTCTTCCAGCAATGCGAGAAATTCTTCTGTTTCTTCCACCAGATCTTTACGCTTCAAATTCCTGAATTCTTCTTCCGTATAACCAAACATTTGGCAGGCAGCCTTATTTGCTTCCTGTATGGTCCCTTCCGGTTTACCCAAAATAAAGGCATACAGGCTGCTGTTGGCAACAGCCCTGTATTTCAACTGATCAAGGTAAAGCATGTGTTCAAGCTGCTTATCCTGCGTTATATCCTGAAAAGTGCCAAATAGCTGAATGGTTTTATTGAAGAGCTGTTTAGGCCGGCCAATGGCCCTCATCCATTTTCCCGAAGGGCATTTAGAACAATCCAGTTCTATATTAAAAGCCGTGCCTTTTTCCACTGCCATGTCCACCGCCTGTTTAAACTGCACGTATGCCTCATTGCCAACGAAGGAAAGGATATCTTCCCAGGAGATCGTATTGTAATTCTGTAATCCCAATAATTTATACATGCCTTCTGTGCATGATAACCGGTTGGTTTGCACATCGAGCTGCCAGCCCCCAATGCCTGTTGCCAGTTCCGTTTCTTCCAACAGGTGTTTAATATTATTGGTTTCGGTAACATCCGTTATGCCCACCATCATAAACCGGGTGCCATCGGGTTCGGTAAGAATACTCAGCTTGCAATTGACCCCGAAGATGTGACCGTCTTTTCGTTGGATGGGAAATTCAGTGAGCGTTTGACGTGGTACGGGTGAAGACATGGCGGAATTAAAGGTATAAAGTGCGAAGTCGCGTTGGATCTCGGGCACGATCTCCAGAAAATATTTACCGGTCAGTTCCCTGCGTTCATACCCAACCATGCGGCAATAGCAGTCGTTCATATCCACAAAAAAACCTTCACTGTCAACAATCAGTATTCCTACATCGAGTGTATTGAACACGGAGTTAAAAACCGGATTAGCCGCACTACCAACTGAAGGAAATTTATCCCGTTTAGACTTGGAATGTACACGCATATTACCACCGTTTTACCCAACCTCCGCCTTTGCGGTAAAGCCAGTTTAAAAGTTTATGTATTTGATTAAATCATCAGGTACCGGCATAATCGCTTGTTCAGGATCAGGTCACATCATTTTCATTTGCCTTTGGAATTACCGGATAAAAACAGGATTAATTTGATTAGTGCAGTAGGAAGATCCGCCCGAAAAGGGGATAAAATAAATTTACAATTTTATTTAATAAGTAGGCAGAAATAATTGTGCCTGATTAAGGGTTTTGTGCTGCTGAAACGGGTTTAGCTTAATTTCTTAGCCCTAATCAGTTTGATGATAAATGTTTACGAAAACGGTTCCAATAAAAAAAACGGACAAATCATCTTGAGTGATTTGTCCGTTCAACGCTTATTGCTTAAACAAGGGTACCCTGCTTATTTATCTATGTCTTTAAACTTTGCTTTGGCAAATTCATCGGCCAGCTGGTTCAACTGTGCGCTTGAAATGGTGGTTGCACCTTCATCAAATACAATACGATATACAAAACGCACGGTCTCCCCTTTTTTCAATTGCAGGTTTTTGGCCGACTTACCATTGGTGAATACTTTTTCGCCGAGCGGATTGGCTGCAAACAAGCCATAACCCCGCGCATGCCAGAAAGTGGGGTAATTGATATTGCCGGGATGGTCAATGATGGCAATACTGATGGAATCGTTCTTCATTTTGCCAAACAGCTTGCACCACACGGCCCTTGTGCTCCAGGCGCTGTCGCCTTCCTTGCCCGCACTGGTTATATAGTTACCGGTGGCAATGGCGTCGGTATTGGCTTTTACCACTGTAGCAATGCCTTTATTATCGGTGAATACCTGGTCTTTTTTACTGGAGATCTGTAATTCATGCGCTACCCGCAATCCCAGCATACCATCTTTTGCATCGGTAAACAATACATCCATATCAGCTTTCAGGGTAGTTATGCGGTCAATGATGCGTTGGTTACCGCTGCCGCTGAACTCATACTGCGTGGTTTCTTCCAGCAATACATTGTTCTTTGAATCGGTCCAGTTGGCATGATAGGCCAGGATGCCTTTATTGCCATCTTCCTTTTTAATGATGCGATCTGTTTTTATGTTTCCGTACAGCGCCTTCTTTTCCTTTGGAATAGCGAAAGAGTTGTTCCAGAAATCGAGCCCGTTCACATTTTCAAAATTGAACCACAAACCCAGGTGATGCGGATGATCCGTAGGATCGCCGGGCATGGTGAAAATAGGATACCCGCGGGTAACCATGGCCCCATTGGCCGAAAAGATCGGATACAATACCGGCTTGGCAATTGTATCGGGATACATGAAGCGCGTGAACAGTTTTGAACCAATAAACACGTTGATGGTAGTCTGGTCTTTTTCAGTCACCAGTTTTACCATTTCTTTTTTCTGGGCAAAGGATACCGAAAACATACACGAGCCGATTGCCCAAAGGAAAAGTTGTTTCATACGGATAATAAAATGGTTGTTACTAAAATACTTAATATTTAAATGGCTTGCCGTTTACCATTACTTCCTGTGTTTTTTCATCGAACGTAGCCTTTGTACCCGAGTGAACAGCTGCATTGGTCATGATGGTGGCAATGGAGTGATTGTAACCTGCTTCAACGGGCGCATTGGGTTGTTTACGGCTGCGGATGCACTCCATCCAGTTGCGTACGTGGTTGCTGGTTAGTTTATCGCCACCGGTATTGGCGCTGGCCACTACTGCTTCGGTATTCGACAGGCTGGTCTCAGGCAACAGGTTTGGCTGCATACCCATCTCATCGGCAAACTTCTTCGTTAAGCCGCCCTTGGGTGAAACAGTATTGGTGATGAGGTTCAGTTCGCCGCCATTGGAGAAATATACTTCTGACGGACGTTCATCGCCATTGTGCATGCGGCTGCCAAACACTACCTGGAAACCGGTTGATGGATCGTTTATTGGACCATAATCAAATACAGCAGTAATGGTATCCCAGTTCTTACGGCCATCCTTCCACATGTAAATGCCGCCATTGGCCACTACACTGCGCGGGTGCGGAATGCCGCTGAACCAATGCACGGTGTCTATCTGGTGGCTCATCCACTGACCAGGCAACCCTGAGGAATAAGGCCAGAACAGGCGATACTCGAGATATTTGCGCGGGTCGAACGCTTCGAACGGACGGTTCATGAGGAAGCGTTTCCAATCAGTATCTTCTTCTTTTAATTCTTTCAATAAAGCAGGACGACGCCAGCGGCCGGGCTGGTTTACATTCCAGGTAAGTTCTACCATGGTAATGGGACCAAACTTGCCCGATTTAATAAATTCTTCGGCTGCATGATAATTGGACCCGCTTCTGCGTTGTGAACCGATCTGTACAATTCTGTCGGTGGCCTTGATGGCTTTTAACGCCGCGCGGTTATCCTCCATCGTTTCTGCAAATGGTTTCTCACAATAAACATCGCAACCGGCTTTTACTGCTTCGATGGCATGCAGGGCATGTTGAAAATCGGCTGTGCTTACGAACACGGCGTCAACCAGTTTCTTACTATATAATTCTTCATTATTGCGACAGGCTACTATATCATGGCCCATTTTTTCTTTCCATTGGGCAGCGCCTTCTTCCCTTCTTTTCTTCCAGATATCTGAGACCGCAACAACGTCAAAATTCAGTTCCTTGTAATGATTCATAAAACAAGGCATATGCGAGCTGCGGTGCCGGTCTGAAAAACCAACTACCCCTACCCGTACCCTGTCATTGGCACCTATGATCCTTCTATAACTTTGAGCAGAAAATCCGGCTTTGGCAACTAATAATCCAGCGCCAGCCATAGTGGTTTGTTTGATGAACCCGCGACGAGAATTTTTCATATTCGGCAATTATTAAATTGGTTGGCCTTAAAATTAAGGAACGCCACGACAATTTAAGCATTAAAAAATAACAGGAATATATTAATTACTAAATAGTTATAATTGTTTAATGGACAATTCCGAAGGACTCAAGATGCATATTACGGGTTATTGGTTGCATGGGGGTGATCAGTTGATCATTGACGAGGAAGAAGCGTTGGTTTAACGTTCTGCTTTCGTGGTTCTAAGTTTACGTTATTAAGTTCTTAAGTTATTGAGTTTGTTAGTTATTGAGTTTGGGGTTTGGGGTTTCGCCTTTCATCTCTGCCTTTTGCCCTTTGCCCTCTGCCCTATTGGAAT
>NZ_JBJMLX010000104.1:0-2620 GCF_045805085.1 Niastella sp. | reverse complement strand
TGGCATGGTCGAATTTATAGTTCTTGAAGTCGATACCACCTACCCACGCTTTCACCTGACCGCTCATAGGATCGGTGACCATAAAGGCGGTTTGCAGCATTTCGCGATGGTATTTGATGGAATCGAGCGGCGTCATGATGGTATCTTTCTCGCGCTTGCTGTTCCATGCAAATATTTTCATGTGCACCTTCTGCTTGAACGATTTCCTGATCTCCGTTTCGCTTAAGCCTTCGGCTTTCAGGTTGCGCCAACGGTCGGAGTTGCGCATATTGCTTTCCAGCACATTTTCATGGCCTTTCCAAACCTGGTCAGTTTTTAATTCGTGCTGGCCGGCCAGTGCGCGTTGCAGTACCGGCAGGTGTTTGGCTACCGCTTCTTCTGCATACAACTGCATACGGGGATTGATGGTGGTATATACATGCAGGCCATCTTCGTAGATGTCGTAATTTTCGCCATCCTGCTTTTTGTGTTCGTTGCACCATTTTTTTACATCGTCCCTGATCACATCGAGAAAATAAGGAGCGATACCATTGTTCTCGTTCAGCTTTTTATAATTAAGGCGAATGGGCTGTTTTTTCAGCTCTGCGTCTTCGGTCTCCGTGAGGTAATTATTACGCGCCATTTGATCGAGCACGGTATTGCGACGCTCGAACGATGCTTTGTAATTGGTACGTGGGTTATAAGTTCCTGTGGCTTTCAACATCCCAATGAGTACGGCGGCTTCTTCCACGTTCAGCCGGTCGGGTTCTTTTGAGAAGAAAGTACGTGCGGCGTTGCGAATACCATACACGTTATCGCTAAAAGAAACCGTATTGAGGTACAGGGCCAGAATTTCCTGTTTGGTGAAATTTCTTTCCAGTTTAACGGCAATGATGTTCTCTTTCAATTTCTGGATCATGCGGGTGAACTTGTTCTCCGCTCTTTCATCGAACATATTCAGCGCCAGCTGTTGGGTAATGGTACTGCCGCCCCCTTCTTTACCCATAAAGAAAATGGCACGGGCCAGCGACTTGCCATCGATGCCTGAGTGATCGTAAAAGCGTTCATCTTCAGTAGCTACCAGGGCATCTACCACATGTTTTGAAATGTCTTTGTATTGCACAAAGCTGCGGTTGCCTTTTTCTTTATAATATTTCCCCAGCATGGTGCCATCGTCCCCATATACCTCGGTAGCCAGCGTAATGGAAGGGTTTTCCAGCTGGGCCAGCGAAGGCATTTTTCCAAATAAACCAAAGCTTAAAAGGGTGAAAAACAAGGCAATTACCAGGAAACCTATGAAAAATATCTTCCAGAATATTTTGGTGGCGCGCGTCATAGTTGGGTGTTTTGTATACCGGGATTACCAACCGGATTTTTACGAGTGCAAAAATCATGCTTTATGGCCGATAAAACCAGGAATGGCTACGAAAGTATTCTTAAAAAGGCACAAGGAATAAGATTAAGGCAGAAGGTAACACATTACCTTTTACTATAATCAAGAAGTAACACCTTAAATACTGAGCCTTTAAAACTTACCGGGGTAGTTCTGGTTCAGTAAATTCTTTACTGCATTTACATCTTTGGTATTCATCAACACCTGCAGGTTGTTGTCGGTGATGATAATGAATGAGTATTTGGCGGCAGGCAACCAGGGGATGATCTCGGAAACCGCCAGTTTTTTGGTTTTGTCGATGTATGAAATGGCCTCGTTGGCATTGGGGAAGGTACCGATGAGCACCAGTTTGATATCGTCGCTAACAGACTGGTTATTAACGGAAAACCCCTTGGCTGAATATTGCTCGCGGTTATAGCGGTTAAAGGCGTTGCGGGCCTCGTTCTGGTAAACCGGGTCAACTTTATCAAGCACAATGGCCACGTAATGCGGTATTTCAGCATTGTGCGTGAGCACCAATGGTTTGGGGGCTTCCACTTTGGCCTTTACCGAATCTTTTTTCGCAATAGCCGGCGGCGGCAGCTGCGTAACAGGTGGCTTTGCCGTTGGTTTAACGACAGGTTCTGTTTTGGCAACATCCTGTTTAGGCTGCTGTGTGGCAGGTACCGTTGTTGGCGGTTGTTGCGTTACAGGCGGTTTTGCTGGTTGCTGCGCCGGCGGGGTAACGGCAGGTAGCTGCTGTTGCGGTTGTTGCGTTGGTGCGGGCTGGGTACCCACTGCGGATGGCTGTTGCATCACCGGTTTGGGCGATACAATAGCAACAGGTTCACCAGTGCTGTCTTCAGCCGGCCGCTGAATTTGCAGGTTGGTAAGGTAATCTTCAATTTGCTTGCGACGGCCCAGTACGTCTATTAATGCCTTTGCTTTGGCGGCCATTGCCGTCTTGGGGAACACCCGGATGATATCCTGTAATGATTTTTTGGCCGAATCATCCTGCCGTTGCTGAATATAGTATACCGATTGTATGTACAGTAACTGGGGTGTCCAGTAATTTTCGTGGTACATGCTATCGGCGATCTTCTTTTCTGCCTGCGCTTCGTCGAATTTACCCTCGATAAACAGGTTGTAAATATTATCGTACCGGCGGGTCATTTCCTGTTTGGCCAAACTATCGGGTGTAACGCCGTTGGGACTTGAAACGATCTTTTCGAAGTTAGTACCCGAATATTTTTGTTTCAGCTCATTTTG
>NZ_JBJMLX010000103.1:0-5214 GCF_045805085.1 Niastella sp. | reverse complement strand
TGGGCGCCATTCATGATCTTATTCCCCTTGTCAGGGAATTTATAAATGACCGTATTGTTACTGTCATCAACCCAGTCGATGACCTCAATAAATTCATTTTTAATAAAATCGAATAATCCCATATGTGGTTGATTGTTGGAGTTTTCTAAAATTGGTTGTTATGCTGCATTGGTAGTAAAACCGGCAAGAAAATTACATTAATCTGCTGAAGATTTATAGCCTTGTTTAATTTAAATGAAAGAATTAATAAATGTGTTGAGGATATTTATTATTGGTACATACCTGCTAAACAAAATATCTTCGCCATCCCTGTCACTCCCTTATTTAAATCCTTCTTCATAATGCCCTGATGGCACTTGCCATATCCGAGCCGGTAACGGCTCACGAACAATTATTCCCTGCACTTTTCCCCAGACGATTTTTCATTTAACCATTTAAAACCATGTAGTATGAAAAAATTTTCACTATGGCTTTTGGGTAGTATGCTGTTTTGTTTAGCAGGATATGCCCAGGTAAAACCGGTATCGCTGGGAAAAGCGCCGGACCTGTTAACACATTTTCGTAAACAGTTCACCACCGCTCCACAACAACGGATTACAGGCAAACTGGCGTTGCGAATCAGTACCGCCGATTCATTACCGGGAAAAATAAATTTCCGCCAGTCACTGGCTGCCGGCCAGGAATTTATGGCAGGGGAAATTGAGAATGTGCCAGGTTCTTCCTTTTTTATCCGGTTCGAAGGCGCCCATGTGCAGGGGAATATTATTCTGCGCAATACAAAAAAGGCCTACACGTATACATCAGATGATAACGGCAATGTATACATTTCAGAAACAGATATTCATAAAGTGCTGTGTATAGATTATGATAAAGCGCCGGCCAGCGCTGCGGTTAGCAATGCGGCGGCCGCAATAACAGGCGGTCAGCTATACAGTTTGCAAAGCTATCCCAATGCTAATGGTGTGGTGCTGCTTGATTTCGACGGACAGTATGTATCCGGCACTGGCTGGAACGGTGGCAATCCTATTAACGCAGCGGCGAGTACTTTAACAGATGCGGAAAGATATGAAGTATGGCAGCTGATCAGTGAAGATTACCGGCCTTTCAAACTCAACATTACCACCAGCGAAGCCGTGTATTTTTCGTACCCGGCCAACCGGCGGATGCGTTGCATTTTCACACCCACCAACACGGCGGCGCCAGGGGCCGGTGGCGTAGCTTTTTTAAATTCATTTACCTGGGGCAACGAAACACCTTGCTGGGTATTTAATGGTGGCATAAAAGGGGCTGGTGATGCTGCTGCGCATGAAGTAGGCCATACCTTTGGCCTGAGCCACGATGGCAGAACAAACCCGGTTGAAGAATATTACCTGGGCCAGGGCGACTGGGCGCCCATTATGGGAGCAGGTTACTATGTGCCGGTTGTACAATGGAGTAAGGGCGAATATGCCAACCCCAGCCAAACGCAGGATGACCTGGCCATTATTGCCAACAACGCCAATGGAGTAGGGTACAGGGCCGATGATCACAGCAATACAAGAACAGGCGCTACACAACTTTCCATCGGTGGTACCGGAAGCGCCTTCAACTCCGGGATTATTGAAACAACCAGCGATGCCGACTTCTTTACTTTTACCACTACAGGCGGCGCTGTTTCATTGAACATCAATCCTGCTGATAAACATCCCAATCTCGATGTGCTGGCCACTTTATATGACAATGCAGGTTTTGTGGTGACTACATCCAATCCCGATGGATTAACAGCCAACCTGAGCGCAACGCTGGCGGCAGGTACTTACTATGTAGCTGTTACGGGTGTGGGCTATGGTGATCCTGCTACAACTGGTTATACTAATTATGGCTCGCTGGGTTATTATTCGATCACTGGTAACATCGCTGGCGCTGCTGCCAATACAGTCGCTACTTTCTATAAAGATTGTAATTACACCGGCAGCTATGCGGTAAGTTTAGCGCCCGGTGCTTATACGGTAAGCGACCTGGTGGCCAGTGGTATACAGGATAAAGACATTTCTTCATTCACTATTGCCAACGGCTATGAAGTATTGTTGTATAAGAACAATGCCTTGCAAGGCAGCTATACCAGCTTTAACGCCAATACCGCTTGTTTGGTGGCCAATAACCTGAACGATTCCATCTCTTCACTTCGCATCAGGTCGTTGACCAACCAGGCGCCAGCTGTGAGCTTTCTGAAACCGGTTTCGGGCAGTAAATTCCTGTCGCCCGCTACTGTTGCCATTACGGTGAACGCTTCAGATGCGGATGGCACTATCAGCAAAGTGGAATTTTATAATGGCAGCACCAAACTGGGCGAAGCAACAACCGCGCCTTACTCCTATACCTGGAACAATGTAGCAACAGGAACGTATACGATTACTGCTACCGCTACCGACGACCGCGGTGGTCAGTCATCTGCACAGGTATCTATTACTGTCACCAATGTGCCGGTAGTTACTGTATACCGGGATTGCAATTATAACGGGGCTGCAGTTGGGTTATTACCTGGAAGCTATACGTTAAGCCAGTTACAAAGTATGGGCATTAACAATGACGATATCTCCTCATTGCGGGTGACCAGCGGTTACCAGGTGCAATTATATAATGACGATAATTTTGCCGGTACTGTAGTCACCGTTACTGCCGACAATAGCTGTTTGGTGGCCAACAACTTTAACGATCTTACCTCCTCTCTGAAAATAAGTGCAGTAGGTACAGTTACTGCTGCTACCGTATACAGAGATTGCGATTATGCGGGCACTGCGGTAGCGTTGTCTCCAGGTAATTATACATTGAGCCAGTTACAGGCACTGGGCATTTTTAACGACGATATTTCTTCATTGAAGGTTAACAGCGGTTACCAGGTGCAATTGTATGCAGAAGATAATTTCTTGGGCACCTCGCAAACCTTTGGTGTTGACAATTCCTGTTTGGTGACCAACGGGTTTAATGATGCTGCTACTTCCATCAAAATATTTGCGGTAGCGCCGGCTAAATCACAAGGGTTGATAACCAGGCTGCAAATTTATCCGAACCCTGTTCTCAACGAATTGAGGTTACGGAGTGAGGAGGATCTTACAGGCGCCCTGATAAAAGTGTATGACTTTTCGGGCAGAGAACTCATTGCTACCCGTAATATCAATAACCACCTGAACGTGTCACGGCTGTCTGCCGGGGTGTATACGTTAACGATTATAAAGAATGGAAAGATCATTTCCAGCCGGTTCGTTAAATAACGAATAATCATATGATCCCTGGTATAATAAATTAACTGTATTTATTATGCCAGGGATTTTTTATTAATATTGTCCGGTAACTTTAATGGAATAAAATCTTTATTAGGAAGGCCCTGGCCATTTGCCTGGCAGCGTTTTTCATTTCTTCCTCGCTTTTTGTAATTAATTTGCATTCCATATCATAAAAAAAATGGTGATAAATGCGTTAATAATAATAGGGATACTATACATTGTTGTTTGCGGATTGCTGTATTTCATCCAGGAGAAGCTGATCTTTTATCCCCAGGTATTAGATAAGAACTATCAATTTGGATTTGAACAGCCATTTGAAGAACTGACTATACCAACCAGTGACAATAGCCGGTTGCATGGTTTGTTATTTAAAGCCGACCATTCAAAGGGGCTTATTTTCTATTTACATGGCAACGGTGGCGCGCTTGATTCGTGGGGAGAGGTTGCCAGCACATATACTGCTTTGAATTATGATGTATTCCTGTTGGATTACCGCGGCTATGGCAAAAGTAATGGCGTTATATACGGACAACAACAGTTTTTTGATGATGTGCAAACTGCCTACGATTCACTAAAGACAAGATATGCAGAAGACAGGATCGTGGTGTTGGGATATTCAATCGGCACCGGAGCGGCCACTAAACTGGCATCGGCAAACAACCCAAAGTTATTGATCCTGCAGGCGCCTTATTACAGTCTTACCGATATGATGCGGCATACCTATCCCATTATTCCCCCTTTTATCTTGAAGTACAAGTTTGAAACGAACAACTATCTCAAAGCCTGTAAAATGCCGGTTGTTATTTTTCATGGCAACCGGGATGAAGTGATCTATTATGGAAGTTCGCTCAGGTTGAAAACATTATTTAAAAAACAGGATACACTGATAACTTTGCATGGGCAAACACACAATGGAATAACAGATAACATAGATTTTAAAAGAGAACTGCAGCGAATATTGTCTCAATGATTAAAATTATTGAAGCATGGCAAAGATCCAGGTACCACGCGATTGTGGTAATGCATGGTTACGAGGCTTCAGGGAGCGGCCAGGTGGTAGCAAAAGATAAGTTGGTATACAAATTTTGCCACATTTATCGTTTTACCCGGGCAAGCGGCGTAACAATTACTACCCTTACAACGTTTGTAGTAAGACAATAACAGTTACTGTTAATTGATCTATCTTTGACCCCGAACCCGTAAAACGGTTATTTATATCCTATACACTATGAAACAACTAGCTTCAATTTTAGTATTGATTAGCCTCATGGCCGGGTGCCAGGTCATGAATCAGAAAGAAGCCACACCAGAAACCAGTCAAATTTCCACTGTAGACTCCGCTCCTGGAATCATAGCATCTGAAGCCATTCCTGAAAAAGCGGTCAGTGAACTGGCGGAAGGTGATATAAGCTGGTCAGATTCCTTATTGAAAATGTATATGGCGTTTGCCAATACAGATGTCCTTAAGCAGGCCCATTCAAATAATTTTACGTTGGACTGGGTGTATGATAATACGCTTAAAACCGATTCTGCCGTATTTGACGTTTACCGCATTGGTCATGAAATATCCCGGGACGAGGGGGCTGATACGCGTTTTATTGTTGACCAGTGGATCTACCTCGACACCCTAAAGAAACAGTTGTATGAATACGATGCGGCTGCCCACAAATTAAGCAAATGGTGGAGTTCAACCGGCGAGAAACAACTTTTCTTTCCTGTTTACGAACTGTCTGCAAAAACTACCGCCTTTGTTGTTAATTTTTACGAAGTAGGTAAACCACGCGGGATCATGGATACGTTGTTTGATGTATTTTATCCAAAAAAGTCTCGTGAAAATGACCAGAAGGAATGCAGGTCATGCGTACCCAAAAAATGGAAACTATACGATACCTCAGGGATCTATAAATTAATCAGGAACGAAACCCTGGAAAAAGAAGCAAGATGTTATTTT
>NZ_JBJMLX010000102.1:0-6098 GCF_045805085.1 Niastella sp. | reverse complement strand
GCGTTGGAAGAAGCGGGCTATTTGAGACGTGGGCAAAAGATGCCCAGAGTTTTTGCAAACAGCATTCTTTCCAGGAATGCACAGGAAGCCATTGACAAGATAAATGCCTCTTCAAGGTTTGAGGAAAAGCAAAAAGAAAAAGGGATCAGGATCATTAAGAAACTCTTTTCAAGTAAAAGCAAAAAGCAGTCAGAAGACGAGACTGCCGACTCGAGAATAGATTATATAAGCGATCATCTGGGAATTGTGAAAGAGGAGGTGATAAACGTTATAAACCTCCTGCGTGAGGAAAAAATTCTCGCTGACGCAAAAGACCTAACCGCCTTCATCAAAAAAGGAGAAAACAAAAACCGTTCTCTTAACATCGTTGAAGCTTTCAGCAAGATTGAAGAATACCTGCTTCCTGTTTTTGAAGAACAGGAAAGAATATTTCACATCAAAGAACTGAACGAAGACGCAGAAGCTAAAGGCTGCGAAGACGTAGATATCAAAAAGATCAAAACCATCATCAACTTCTGGTCAATCAAAAACTGGATCAAGCGTCAAAATTTGGAGTATTCTAAGAACCACCTTGCTGTAATTAGCCTACACCCGAAAGATATACTGAAAAAACGATTGGAGAAACGACATGAGTTGGCAAAGTTTATAGTTGAACTCCTTTACATGAAAAATAATTTAATTTCTTCAGAAAACGATGCCGGGAAAGACGAAGTGCTGGTTGAATTTTCAGTACACGAATTAAAAGAATCATATGAACAAAGCCAAACCCTCTTCAAGGCGAACATAAGTATCGATGATATTGAAGATACGCTATTTTATTTATCAAGAATTGAAGCTATAAAGATTGAAGGGGGATTTCTTGTTACCTATAACCGGTTGACTATCGAGCGACTGGAGCAGGATAACAAGAAGCGATACAAAGTGGAAGATTACCAAAAACTGAATCAGTTCTATGAAAACAAGGTTCAGCAAATCCATATTGTTGGAGAGTATGCCAAAAAGATGATTAGCGATTATAGAGATGCGTTGCAGTTTGCAGAGGATTACTTCCAATTGAATTACACATCATTTCTTAATAAATACTTCAAAGGAGCACGACAAAATGAAATTCAACAAAACCTTACACCTGCTAAATTCAGGCAACTCTTCGGAGAACTTTCTCCAACACAACTTAAAATAATCAAAGACAACGAATCAAAATACATCGTAGTTGCAGCAGGGCCTGGAAGTGGTAAAACAAGAGTATTGGTCCACAAACTCGCGTCGCTCCTCTTGATGGAAGACGTAAAACATGAGCAACTGCTTATGGTCACTTTTTCAAGAGCAGCAGCAACGGAATTTAAGAAGCGTCTATTAAAGCTTATTGGCAATGCCGCCAACTACATCGAGATAAAAACATTCCACTCTTATTGCTTTGATTTACTGGGAAAAGTTGGAAGCCTGGAAAAATCAGATGCTATACTTAAAAAGACAACAGAGAAGATCAAAAACAAAGAAGTTGAAGCAAGCCGAATTACAAAAACTGTATTGGTAATTGACGAAGCGCAGGATATGGATGAAGATGAGTTTAATCTGATAAATGCGCTAATGGAACAGAACGAAGAAATGCGGGTGATTGCAGTTGGAGATGACGATCAGAATATTTATGAATTCAGAGGCGCAAGCTCAAAATATCTTGAACAGTTTATTCAAGTGAACAAAGCCACCAAACATGAATTGGTTGCAAATTACAGAAGCAAGAGCAACCTGGTTAATTTCACCAATCAGTTTGTGACGCGTATTAGCAACCGGCTGAAAGATACTCCAATTATTCCCCAGCAAACCAGCAACGGATATATTAAACTGGTTCGCTATCAAAGCAGCAATCTTATTATACCGCTGGTGAACGACATCTTCACAGCTGAACTTATCGGGACTACTTGTGTGCTCACACAGACGAACACAGAAGCACTTCACATTACAGGTCTACTATTGAAAAATGGCGTGCAGGCAAAATTGATTCAAACAAATGACGGATTTATTCTCTATAATCTAATGGAAGTCAGATTTTTTTTAAACCTCTTGAATGTGGCGGAAGATGTATTCGTAATGAGTGATGAAGTTTGGGAGAATGCAAAAAGAGAACTGACAAACAGGTTCTGCGCCAGCGCCAATTTGGATATTTGCATGAACCTGATAAGAGATTTTGAATCTACCAATACCAGGAAAAAATACAAATCCGACTTAGAAGTTTTCATCCGCGAATCCAGGTTAGAAGACTTTTTCAACGAGAATGGAGAGACAATTTTCGTTTCAACAATCCATAAGGCCAAAGGAAAAGAGTTTGACAATGTTTTTTTAATGCTTGAAAACTTCAACGCAGCCACAGAGGAGGCCAAACGCCTGTTGTATGTTGCCATGACGAGAGCAAAACAGAACTTGATAATACATTCAAATGCAGACCATTTTGACGGATTTTCAGCAGAAAATCTGGAACGAATGGAGGATCGGGAAGTTTATTTGCCGCCAAACGACATAGCTATACATTTAGGTTACAAAGACGTTCGGCTGGACCATTTCATCGATAAGCAGGAGTTCATTTCTCAGCTTTCGGGTGGGGATACTTTGATTTTGAAAGGAGACGAATGTTTGAATTCAAAGGGGCAATCAATCCTGAAATTTTCAAAAGCGTTCATGGCACAAATTGAAGACATGAAAAGAAATAATTATGCGTTAAAGAGTGCCAGAGTGAATTTCATTGTCTATTGGCTGAAAGAAGGAGCCGCACAAGAAATAAGAATTATCCTGCCAGAAATTTTATTCGAAAGGAAAAATAGCGAATAATAATCCCTTCACAGAAAATCTACTCACAAGAATACTGGCAGTAGGTAAGCGCAGTTGATGATTTACCGAATGAACTTTTCCTCAATTGTTTAATATTCTTCATAGTTTTTTATTGGAAGTTTTTCTAACCCGGCTAAAGTAATTTGTAGAAAATTGCCTGCTATGAAAAAAAATGTACTGCTACTATTTATGGGAGTACTATGTTACTTCCTATTTTATGCATGTTCAAAAAACAAGGTACGGGATTTGGAACAGGCTGTTAAAGAAGTCCATGAAGAATTTAACAGCGCCGGCTGCAAATGTAAGCCGGCAGATACGAGTATTTTTGATCCCACCTGCCTGGTTGCGCCAAACGCACAAGTAAGAACATTAGGAGAAGGTTTTAGTTTCACCGAAGGTCCTGCCGTTGATAAAAAAGGCAATATATTTTTTACAGATCAACCTAATGATAAGATCTATAAATGGTCGGTGTACACGGGGGGTATCACTACATTTTTAACTGGAACGGGTCGCTCGAACGGAATGGCATTTGATAAAAGTGGAAATCTCATTACTTGTGCTGATATGCATGGGGAATTATGGAAGATAGCTCCGAATGGAAGCCACACTGTTCTGGTAAATAGTTACAATGGCAAATTATTAAACGGACCCAATGATGTATGGATCAATCCCAATAATGGCGGTATGTATATTACAGACCCGATATTTCCAAGAAGTTATTGGGATGTTGGCGATCCCCGCCAGCAGGCATGGCCTCCAACTCATTCGGAACAAGCCCCAACCGGCAAAGGTGGTTATGTATATTACCTGTCTCCCGGCAGCCACACTTTACTGAGGGTAACTACAGAGGCGATGGGATGGGACGCTGATGGCTGGCCCAACGGTGTTGTTGGAACGCCTGATGGGAAAAAGCTCTACATAAATAAATGGGCGCCCGATATCAATACAGCAGGCACCTGGGTATTTGATATTAAACCTAACGGAACGCTTGCCAATATGCGGAAGTTTGTAGATATGGGAGGCGACGGCATGTCGATGGATGAACATGGGAATATTTATATTAGCAACTCATATGGAGTAACCGCTTTTAATCCGGCGGGTACCAGGATATTCAATATTCCTACAGGCGACGGTGCAACCAATAATGTTTTTGGTGGTATTAATAATAAGACCTTATTTATTACAGGACCAGCGGACAAGTTAAATGCTATAAATATGAATGTAAAAGGTGTAGAAAAATTCTAATCAGGAAACTATGCCGGGTTTCGCTTGAGGTGTCTCAAAAGTAATTTTGAGACACCTTCTTTGAAAATAAAGCGGTTGCTACCGTCCTGTTATTTCCTTTTCAGGACAGCTTCTTCTAACACTCCCTGCAATAATAAGATTATCACTGATTCTCCTTGCCTCTGCCTGTCATTTCCTGTAATTCCTCTATTTTTTTCGAGGCCTCTGCCTTGGTCATGTTCTCATCAATTTCAACTTTAGCTTCACTTGCTAAAGTGTGTAAATAAGAGCGTTGCGCTTCTGTCATCGGTTCATTACCGGTTGTCCAGTCGTCTGGATCTTTAATGGCGTTGCCTTTGTTGTTGTTATCGTTATTTTGCATATGCTAATATTTTTAGTATCAATATGCTAATTTTGTGCCAGGTACCTATTAATGGGATGATACTAAAATACATTTAAGGATTTTTAAAGAGAATCAATGTAGGAAATTGATAATTATATATTTAGACAATGTTATTGCTTAATAGAGCGGCTTGAAGTAACTTGTCCTCCGTAATAATCCAATTACAAGTTAGCGGTCATTGCATGGCGACACCCTATAAACTTTTGAGCAAATAATATGCAAGAACAAAATGGGAAAAATGAGGGCTTACAGAATGATGAGCTAGGAATAAAGATTCGCTCAAACGACAATCCTTATCTTTCAGCTGATATTCAAAAAAAATTGCTGCAACCTCGCAAATTATCTTCTTATTTTATTGTATTAATTGAAAGCGGTTCAATTACATACAATTTAGACTTACAAGACTTTACGCTTACTGACGGGCACTTGCTTTTTGCAATGCCAAATCAAATTTTTACGCCACCCGCTAAAACAGACAATCTTAAATATTTCAAGCTGCTGTTTGATGAAAACACATTGGCATTGTTGCCACAACAATTTCCCTTTTTGGTCAATCCTTTAAACGCACAAACCATAGTTCTTGGCAGTGCTGTAAAAGAAAGAGTAATAAAGGTTTTTGGAATTTTAAATCAGATACTTCACTTAGATCAATATGAGACCGACACTGAAATAATATTAGCTTATTTGAACTCATTGCTATCAGAATTAAACAGCGCTTATTTCAAAAACAAAGAACCCATCAATCTCTTAAACGCTAACCTTTCAAAGTTTATCGAGTTCAAATTAGTGGTGGAAACGTACCTTACGGAGCAACCTTCTATCAACGCAATTGCAGAAAAATTAGCTTTATCTACAAACAGTTTATACCGGATTGTAAAAGAATATTCCGGGACATCGCCAAAAGATTATTTTATTAACCGTTTGATAACGGAAGCTCAGAGAAAATTGCGTTATTCTAATATTTCTATCAAAGATCTGGCCTATGAATTGGGCTTTAATGACCCGGATTATTTTTCAAGGCTCTTCAAAAAAAGCACAGGCAAAAGTGCAAGTGATTTTTTGCCCAAGCAAGATTTGTCGGGTAAATAAAAGGAATTGTCCATTTCCGCTATTTTTCAGCCCTCTACTTTTGCTTCATAAAATCACACAAGTAATGAAATTTGCATTAGTAACAGGAGCTAACAAAAGCATTGGCTTTGAAGTTGCACAGCAACTTGCTCAAAAAGGAATTTATGTTTACCTCGGCAGTCGTAATTTAGAAAATGGCATTGAAGCCATTGGCAAATTAAAAGCGAATGGATTAAACAATGTAGAAGTCATTCAGCTTGACATTACAGATGACGAATCAGTGATTAATGCCCGTAATGAAATAGGTAAAAAAACAAAAGTGTTGGATATACTTATTAATAACGCGGGTATTTATGGTGGTTACCCACAAATGGCACTTGACTCAACTATTGACCAGTTTAAAGCAGCTTATGATGCAAATGTTTACGGCGTGGTGCGGGTTACACAGGCATTTATTGATTTATTGAAAAAGTCGTCAGAACCTCGTGTTGTAAATGTAAGTTCAAGTCAGGGTTCAATTACCCTACACAGCGACCCAACCTATAAATACTACGACTACAAAGGCGCTGTATATCTTTCT
>NZ_JBJMLX010000101.1:0-6933 GCF_045805085.1 Niastella sp. | reverse complement strand
TGTAGCCATCAACATCATTGAAAATATCAGCAACAACATAATGGCCACCAAAATGCCGGTAAGTCCGCATACGTTATCGGAAAAAATTATATGCGATGCAGATATGTATCATCTCGGCACCGATGAATTTTTCACCCATAATCAACTGGTAAAAGAAGAACTGGAAGCAAGGCTGCAAAAACCAATGGAAAACTGGCGCAAAAGTTCCCTCTCCTTCCTGAGTACCCACCATTATTTTACAACTTACTGCCAGGAGCTGCTTAATGCGGGGAAACAAAAGAATCTTCAAAAACTGATTGAGCAACATGTTGAGTAATGTATTTTTAGCTAAAAAAATACAGGATCATAAAAAACCTTAAAAGAGCCGCCCGACTTTTTCGGAACGGCCTTTTACTCTCTATAATCATGTATCCTTAAACAAAACTGTTCAGCCAATAACTACTACCAAAGACCACCGGTATTGATCCACTTGCCTGAGGCATCAGTGGCGCCAATAAAGGTAGAAGTAACAGTACCATTCACCTCAACACTCCAGGTAGGTGGCATAGCGCCTACTACATCGGCAATAACCAATGGCACATCGATATTCTCGCGGGTAGAAGGTCTTGAGTCGGTGATATTGAAGGTAGGTCCCTGAATATAGGTGCTCAAACGGCTCATGCCCGGCAATGTGCAGGTACCGGATACCGCTACGCTTTCAGATCTTTCTTCACTGGCGTTTGGATTCCAGTCGCAACAGCCTCTCCATTCCATTTTCAACCGAAGGATCACATACGCCCTGTACAATTGGATGCCAGGTAAAGAAGGATCGGTATAGGGATCAACCCGGCCATATACTTCATGAACGTATTTCCGGTTGCTGCCTACCATGCCCTGACCGCTAACAGCGCTTATAGGAAAAAACACATATTGGTTACGCGCATCCAGGCCACCGTTACCAAGGTCAACCCGCGCATTTTCTTTTGTAAATGTGATAGCAGCATACGGAGAAACTTTTTGGATCTGTGCCGGATCTTTTTTGATGGTCTCCAGGTTTGCTTCCTCGCTGGCTGGGATCCAGTACTTGTTACCATTATGATACCAGATGATCTCATCCCCGATCTTCACCTCTCCTTTATCATTTAATGTTGCGAGAAAACCTGCAGGAAATTCGAATTTATTAAGATCAGCCAGTGTGGTAGACAGACCTGGGTCCTTGTCGGATTTCTTGTACGAAGCCTGCAGGGCAGCGTAGAGGGAATTAAAGCCTGCTTTAACAGAGGTTTCCGTTTTCACGGTTTCAATGTAATTGTAGTAATCCTTGTTTGTTTTGAAAGCCAGACGGCCGTTTTCTACTTTAACGGCTCCATCTGTTTGTTTTTCAATGGCAGCCTGTTCTCCATTTTTTTTACAGGCATTAAAAGTCACGGCGAAGCCGGCCAACAGCAATGCTGTCAGAACGAGTGTCCTTTTCATAAGCTTTATTTTTAATTAAGAAAAAACATAGGGTATCATCACCATGAAAGAATGGCGATTTACACTACAGGCAACAAGCCAGTGTTTACGTGATTTGCAAAAAGATTTTGCTGAACGATAGCGATTATCTTACGCCGTATGGAATGATCTTATTATAGAAGCTAACAGGTGTGACGTGTGTTCATTGAAATGGAGCAGTAAAAGTAAATGGATATTTTATTCAAAACAAAATCCGGGATGTATATTTTTTGTTTCAATAAATATTCACCTATATATTTTCGTTAGTGTTATTAACTCATTAAAACAATATTAAAATAAAAAGGCCCCAAATTGGTGCGCTGTTAATCGTCGTCATCATCAATGTTCTTATCGTCCTCATGAATGGAGACCAGGGAATGGCGAAAGACATCTTCTTCTACATGGTGAATTTGACAATATTTTTCGATTGACACATGTGCTCTTGCAGGCAATTCCTTTTCTTTCCTTACTTTCCTCAGCATCGCCCTCGCCGTATTTATGTGAATATCATAAATCTGCGCTACCTCATAAGGACGTACGATGCACCGGTAAAGGCCCTTTCTTTTATACATGGCTTCGCCAAGAGGATTCAGCTCATCATATAGGGATAGCGGCATATGGATTATTATACCCTGTCGGGGTTCTTTCTTTACCTCATATTTGTCCCGAAGCGGTTTGTCTGTATAATCAGCCTCTATTACCTGGATAGGTGGAGGTGGGTTCTCCCTTTTCAGGGAGGCGAGGAAGACCTGCACCAATATATCGTCGATATGCATGTAATCACAAAACTCCGACAAGCGTACCGAGTGCGTCGATCCTTTACGCAACTTCCTCCGAATTTTATTTAATAATTCACAAGACCTTGAATAGTTGTAGTCAGTAATCTTTATGACATCTTCCTCACTAACAGTAAGGGTAAGCAGTTGGTCAGGATAAAAATAAGTGACAAAGATCAAATGTTTGTTCCATCATTACATCCCGCAAGAAAGGACTTCTATTAATTTCATCACGTTCTTCCTGTGATAACATAACAGCACACGTTTAAGAGTTAAAATAGATTGTTTTAGTGTGCTAACTAATCAGTGTGAGCCAAAACGATAACCTAAATGAGTACTTGAAAATACGATATTTTGTAATCAGGCAAAAAATATTCCGCATCATGTAACTCAAACACAAATCAAGCTATTTACCTTGTAATACATTGGGTCCTCTTTTTCTAAAGAATTGTTTTCCAGGCAAAATGAGTATTTTTCTCACGAAGAATGATATCGTTTGCAATAGGACTTGCATTTTTTTTAATAGAACGAATACATTTTCAATTGAAATGTTCTTATTCTAACGAAGAATGATACTGTTTACACAAACAATGGTATTTTTCTCAGCAGGAATGATGTTATTTATAGACGAAAGATCACTGCTTTTTCAGAAAAATGTCACTGTTTCACGCAAACCTGAAAACTTTTAATTAAACAGGTATTGTTTGCAATAGGAAAAAACTTTTTTCGACAGAAATGAGCATGTCCTAAATTAAACAGAAGTTGTTTCAAAAAAAAAGATCCCGCTTTCACGAAAAACAATCCTGTTTAATTGCAAACCGATGCTAAGGGAGGATTTCCAAGCGATTGAGAGTAAAACGAAAAATGCCTTTTTCTCCCGCCGTACGTTTGTGTTGTAAAGCGAAAGCAGCGATGTATAACCGATCTATTGTGTACTGGAAGCAATTAAACAAATCCGTGTTGAACGGCGCACAACAAACGAAAGCAGGTTTACAATTAATGATCATTGTAACTGCTAACCGGCAAACAGGAAGCGTGGTTGCAATTGGCCGCAAAGGTCAAAAGGCGTATTCGCCGGTTGTTTCCCGATCGATACAGTAATCGGTCAAGACATATTGTAATAGTTAGCCCCCGACAGAAACGTCGGGGGTTGTTTTATGTAAACCACTTACTTAACAGTCTCGAAGACAACGCCTTTTTGACCGGATCATAAACTTCAGAAGATCTTCAGAAAGAGATAACCCGGGGTTAACAAACAAAACTCGGTTTTGTTGCATCATACTTATATTTTTGATTGGCGAAGGTTGGCCATATGACATATTGATGAGATATAAATTCAAACTGTTAACGCACAAGCCACTGGATCCAATACAAAAAACTTTAGATACACTTCATTAAACCGCTATTCTTTATCCTTCCTGAGTTTTGATTATTTTCTGAAGATTTAATCCAATATACGCTTGAAAAATTACACCCTGATTCTTTTGATCGCCGTTGTAGCGGCCCTGTTTTTTATTCCATTTCTCGGACACGTGCATTTATTTGATTGGGACGAAATAAACTTTGCCGAATGTTCCAGGGAAATGCTAAAGCTTAATGATTATACCCGGATACATATAGATTTCAAGCCTTTCTGGGAAAAGCCCCCTCTATATTTCTGGATGCAGAGCACTGTCATGAAATGGTTTGGCGTAACAGAATTCGCAGCCCGTTTTCCTAATGCTATCTGCGGTATCGTAACCCTGGTCGTAGTTTTCTCTATAGGCAGGCGCATCTACGATACCAGCTTTGGCATTCTCTGGGCGCTGGCCTATGGCGGCTCGCTTTTCCCCAATATGTATTTCAAATCGGGGATCATCGATCCCTGGTTCAATCTTTTTATCTTTCTTTCTCTTTATTATTTTATCCTGTATCATTGGAAAAAGAACGGTTTCGATAAAGATGGGCTTACAAAACCACTATATTTTTATGTGCTGTGGTCCGGATTGTTTATGGGGCTGGCCATACTTACAAAAGGTCCGGTAGCCCTTATGCTATTCTTACTGGTATTGGGCGTATACCTGATCTATAACCGCTTTAAGCTATATTTCAACTGGTGGCATGCCATTCTTTTTCTGGTTACTTCTTTCGCGGTATTGTCCACCTGGTACGTCTATGAAACGATCAGCCAGGGGCCCTGGTTTATCATTGAATTCCTGAAATATCAATACCGCCTGTTTACAACTCACGATGCAGACCAGGCCGGCTTTTGGGGTTATCATTACATCGTGCTTCTGGTGGGATGTTTCCCAGCCTCCATTCTGGCCTTTCCGGCTTTTTTTAGTAAACAATACAGCAGCCGTTTTGATAAAGACTTTAAAAAATGGATGACTTTTTTGTTCTGGGTAGTGACCATCCTGTTCACTATCGTTCAGTCGCGTATTATTCACTACTCCTCGCTGGCATGGTTTCCCGTTACCTTCCTGGCAGCCTATTCCATTTATAAATGGGAGCTTAAAATGGCAGTTTATAAAAAATACGTCGGCGTGTTCCTTGGCATTCTGGGAGGTATTATTTCTCTGCTGATCCTGGGAGTAGCCGTTATTGGGCTAAAAGTTAAATTGCTGGCTCCTTATGTGGATGATGTGTTCGCAAAAGCTAACATGGAAGCGAATGTGCATTGGGGTGGCTGGGAAGGCATCGTCGGTATCCTGCTGGTCGTTTCACTGATTATTGGTATAAGAAAATTGAAACGAGGTCAGTTTTACAGGGCTGCTTTTACCCTCTTTGGCGCCATGGCCATCGTTGTGTTCCTGGCATCGGCCATCATTGTTCCGAAAGTAGAGCAGTATTCCCAGGCTGCGAGTATTGATTTCTTCATTGCCCGCCAGGGTGAAGATTGTTATGTTCATTGCCTGGGCTTTAAAAGCTATGGCGTCTTGTTTTATACTATGAAAGAAAAGCCCACCAACCCGAATAGCTATAACGAAGAATGGCTGATATCGGGAAATATAGACAAACCTGTTTATTTCGTGACGAAAATAGATCGGGTGCAGAACTATAAATTTCCGCAGTTAAAAGAATTGTATCGAAAAAATGGCTTTGTGTTTTTGAAGAGGGAACCGCCTGCCCGGTAGGGGGATACAGTAATCGATCAAGACATATTGTAATAGTTAGCCCCCGACAGAAACGTCGGGGGTTGTTTTTTATAACTTATTGCCCCGGGAATGTAAAATGTATGGCTGCAATGGCAAACCCTTAGATTTTATACCAGTAAATTTATAGGCCGGCAAATTGGGGATTATCCGCGAACAAACATTGAACTTTGTATAGTAGTTTTGCTCATTATCCAATTTGTTTTGAATACACTTGCATTTTAAAATAATATTATCTAAATTTATAATAGACTCTCTGATCAGCAATTCATTGAAATTCACGCCAAATATTTCCGTACCAACATCCTTTTGAATTCCTCAATTTAATTTTAGCCAGTTACAATGCCATTTAGTCTATCTCACTGTTGAGGTACCCTTGACTATTTGTTCATTTTAAAAATCCCGATTAAGATGAAAAAGATGTACTCTTTTGTCATGGTATCTTTTATTGCCCTTACCGCACATACTCAATTGGTGCTGAATGAAAATTTTACCGGCTATGCCAATGGAACCCTCAAAGGCCAGGGCAGGTGGGTGGATGAGAATTCCGGTAATGAGGTTATTGTAAATAATGCCCTCCCGTTGCAGTATTTCATCTATCCGTGCGGCGGACAATATATCAGTACAGATCATATAGATGGTAAAGACCCTTATAAGCCATTTTCGGCAAGGATCCAGACAACAACCAGCAAAACTGTTTTTATGAGTTTTGCTGTTCGCATAAACGAAGTGCTAAGCAATGCAGGTTTCTTTTACGTGGCGCTACGGGATACTAATTCTTTAACACCCTACATTGCCTGCAGTTTTTTTGTGCAAAAAGAACCAGGTGCGGGTAATGAGCTCCAGTTCGGCATTGCAGAAGGTATAAGTACTGCTTCTTTTACTACTACTGATGCCCGGTATCTCAGCGGCGAAACCTATTTAATAGTAATACGCTACGATATTGTGAACGGCGGTCCCGATAAGGCTTACCTGTGGGTGAATCCCTCCACCGTTTCAGAGCCGGCAACCGGTTCAAAATGTAATGCTTCCTTTGCCCTAAGCACTACCGGTGAAGTACCCTATGGCGGTGAATGGAATGCCCTGCAGGTCTTTCAAAGCAGTAACAATACACCTGCAGCAGACCTCGATGGGTTCAGGGTGGCAGAAGGAATAACATCTGCGCTTGCCTGGGATTCCCTGGGCATTCAAACTGCTGCGCTGCCTGTTGAACGCACTTCTTTGGCACTGTCGCCAAACCCTGTATTAAATAAGCTGAAGGTCGATTATCCCCTGCTGGGAAATGATGCACATATTCAGATACTGAATGTGCAGGGTATGCTCATGAAAGACCTGCAATTACCAGCCCACACCAACGTCTCCACTATTGATATGAGTAGTTTTGCAAGCGGATTGTATTACATTTTATATAAAACCGCAGGAAATGAGGTGGTGAAAAAAGTTTTGAAACTATAATTCATCCGATATCTGCTTCCCTATAATTTTCTCCCATATTCCAGCAACATAAAGGTGCCGGGGATAATAGTAGGTCTTGGTTTTGGATTTGCTGC